>CAYOHT010000014.1:0-17481 GCA_964403815.1 uncultured Cocleimonas sp. | reverse complement strand
TGCACCTTGATCGTGGTGACAAAATAGATCAACGCGCCATCGTGCATAAACTCACCGATTTACAATACAAGCGCAACGATGTGGAGCTATCGCGTGGCACTTATCGTGTACGTGGTGATGTAATTGATATTTACCCTGCTGATTCGGATATCGAAGCGGTTCGTATTGAACTATTTGATGATGAAATTGAGCAACTAAGTTTCTTTGACCCACTCACAGGTGAGGTTTTACGCCGTGTGCCACGCCTAACGGTTTACCCTAAAACGCATTACGTGACACCCCGTGCAACCATGCTGGCGGCGGTTGATAAGATTAAGGTCGAACTCAAAGAACGCTTAGAAGAATTACACAATAATGGGCGGTTAGTAGAAGCACAGCGCCTACAAGAACGCACGATGTATGACATAGAAATGATCAACGAGGTCGGCTACTGCTCAGGCATCGAAAATTATTCACGTTATTTATCAGGCAGACCAGTGGGCGCGCCACCGCCGTGTTTATTTGATTATCTCCCAGAGAAAGCTTTGGTTATTCTGGATGAATCTCACGCCACCGTGCCACAAATTGGCGCGATGTATAAAGGTGATTTTTCACGCAAAACGAATCTTGTGGATTATGGCTTTCGTCTACCCTCGGCACTGGATAATCGCCCGTTACGTTTTGATGAATTCAAAGCCCTCATCCCACAAGTCATTCACGTTTCTGCCACACCTGGCACGTATGAAACTGAAAACTGCGACAATATTGCCGAGCAAGTCGTGCGCCCTACGGGTTTACTCGACCCCACTATCGAGATTCGCCCCGTAGCCAGCCAAGTCGATGATGTGATGTCAGAAATTACCGTGCGCGCTGAACGTAATGAACGCGTACTCATCACCACGCTCACCAAACGCATGGCAGAAGACCTTACCGATTATTTGTTAGAACACGGTAAACGTGTGCGTTATTTGCATTCTGATATTGATACGGTTGAACGTGTCGAGATTATCCGTGATTTACGCCTTGGCGAATTTGATGCTTTGGTTGGCATCAACTTATTGCGAGAAGGCTTGGATATGCCCGAAGTCTCGCTGGTTGCGATTCTCGATGCAGACAAAGAAGGCTTTTTAAGATCAGAACGCTCACTCATCCAAACCATCGGACGAGGCGCACGAAACGTCAACGGCCAAGCCATTCTTTACGCGGATAAAATCACAAAGTCGATGCAAGCCGCGATGGACGAAACCGAACGTCGCCGCGAAAAGCAAATGGCTTACAATAAGAAACATAGCATCACGCCCACCACTATCATCAAGAAAGTCACTGATATTATGGAAGGCGCTTACGGTAGTTCGGTCCGCGGTAGAGGCGCTAAAAGTACAAATAAACGTGATAAAGTTGCCGAGTTATCCGCCAAGTATTCAGCCTTCACGCCTGATAAAGCACTCAAAGAAATCGTAAAGCTAGAAAAGAAAATGTTCCAGCACGCCAAAGATTTAGAATTTGAAGAAGCGGCACAAGTACGTGATGAAATTAGTCAATTACGAGATCAGGTAATCAAATCTGGCTGAAGTCGTTAAAAATAACGCACTATCATTCAAAAGTGGGGGGGTGTGCTTTACAATCTATTCAAACATTTTCTGCCAATAGCCAACATCTATCCATTGCTTATGTTTATAGCCCACCTCTTTAAAGTGAGCAACTTTTTCAAAGCCCATTTTTTCATGCAATGCAACGCTAGCAACATTAGGCAACGCAATAACAGCCATAACACTACGTATTGATCTTGTTGAGAGCTCATCAAACAGTTGCTTATATAGTTTGCTAGCAATGCCTTTTCCGTGGTGTTCGGTTGACAGGTAAATGGTTGACTCTAGGGTAAAGCGATAAGCACTGCGACCTTTCCATTTGCTGGCATAAGCAAACGCGACTACTTTATTTTCACCTTGTGTATTGCGTTCTTCATAGACCAGCCAAGGGTAATCAATAGATTCTGTGTAAATGCGTTGCTCCATTTCATTGAGTGAGACTCTTTCTTCTTCAAATGAAATAGCGGTATTTTTAATATAATGATTGTATATGTCGCAAATATCTTGGGTATCATGCTCAGTGACTGGGCGAATCATTTTTTAATACCTCGATCAACAGACGATAATATGCCACGTAAAATATTTACTTCGCTCTCATCAAGCTCTGCACGCGTAAAAATATTACGCAGCTTTTGTATGATTTCACCAGGGTGATTTTTTATAATAAAGCCCGTGTCATTGAGTGTATCTTCAAAATGAGTGTATAGGTTTTCTAATGACTCTGTCGTGGGCAATGTTTTTATAGCATCTACTGGTAATGTAGAATGTAACTTTATGGATTGTTTAAATATTTCATAGCTAAGCGTTTGTGCGGCAGCGGCAATGTTTAAAGAACTGTAATCTGGGCTAGTCGGAATGGTAACGCGGTATTTACACTGCTGTAAATCTTCATTGGATAAGCCCATACGTTCTGGCCCAAAAACCAAGGCCACCTTTTTTGATTGTTGAGCATTTGTATAGAGCAGTTTGGCAGATTCTTCTGGTGTGAGTTCGGGTAAATCATATCCGCGGCTACGTGCGGTGCTTGCCACAACCACGGTGCAATCTTTTATCGCATCGAAAAGGTTATCTACAAGGGTTGCATTATTAACGACATCATCCGCACTCATCGCCATTTTTAGTGCTTCTTCTTGCCCTGCACTACTTTTAAAGTCTACTGGGTCAACCAAGCATAGATCAGAAAGCCCCATGGTTTTCATCGCACGAGCGGTTGAGCCGATATTTCCAGAGTGGAAAGTTTGTACTAAAACAATACGAATTTGATTGAGCATTTTTATATAAAGACCTTTCACAAACATCTAAAAGGATATTATAAAGCACACCCCCCTAGTTTTACATGATGCATGGAATAAGTTTAGACTGACCCCACTTATTACACTTATTATTACCCCCTCTTATAAATAATGAAGGATTAATAGAGCTGGATGATGAGATTCTCCCTCCATATTACTGTATGATAAAAATCAGCTGAAGCAATAAGGATACGCGCAATGGGGGAAACAATTCTAGTTGGGGTTTTAATACTATTCGCTATCATTGTTGTTGGCGGAATACTCTTTTATTTTATTACTAATCCTTCACTCTCACGCAACTGGTCACCCGATCAAGCCGTTATGCCATCGATTCACCTTATGGATAAAGGCAAAATCCGCATCAATAATATTCGCGATATAAATTACCGCACCACGCGCGACTTTGATCTTAAGTTTTATGACCGCACCATCAAACTTGAAAATGTGGAATCTGCTTGGCTGGTGATTTCTCCATTTGGTTCTTTTGGCGTAGCGCATACTTTTGTATCCTTTGGTTTAAAAGATGGCACTTATCTTGCCATTTCCATCGAAGTTCGCCGTAAAAAAGGCACGCGTTTTAATGCAGTGAAAGCCTTCTTTCGTCAATTTGAAATGATGTATGTGATTGCCGATGAAAGCGATGTGATTAAAGTGCGTACCAATACTATTGGCGCTACCGTGCGTTTATTTCCGATTCAAACCGAAAAGAAACGTGTACAGGCTGTCTTCCTCGACATGCTACAGCGTGCTGATAAGCTGGGCAAAGAGCCTGAATTTTACAATACCATTTGGAATAACTGCACCACCAATATCATCAAACACACAAGGCGCTTTTCAGACAAGCCCATTCCCCTCTGGGATTATCGTTATCTGATCCCTGAAGACATCGACAAGATTGCTTATAAACTTAATATGATCGACACGCATTTGCCGTATAAAGAAGCACGTGAGCATTTTGATATTAGTGAAATCGCACGCGCCTCAGAAGATGCAAAAGACTTCTCTAAAGCGATTCGCGCCGATATTGTTACTCGCCCAGTAAAATAATTCAATTTATGAATCTAGTCACATGGAACCTCAATGGTCTAGAGGACGAACACCTCGACATGCGCACCGAAGCTGCCATGTTTCATCTACTACTTGGCGCTCCGATTGAAAAAGCGATGGCACCCAACTTTAAGCCCAACATGCCTGACATTGTGGTATTACAAGAAGTGGTAGAACGCACTTTTCATGCCCATATCGTTCCGCATTTAACGGCAGCAGGGTTTACTCTGTTTCCTGATACGCCGACAGAACGCTCTTATTTTGAAGTCATCGCTACACGCCACTCTGTTATTGAAACCCACTACGAAAAATTCTCATACAGTGATCAAGGCAGAGGTTTATCAACGCTTAGTATTGAAGGCTTAACCGTCATGACGGCGCATTTAGAAAGCCAAAAACCGGGCACATCCATGCGAGTTGATCAAGCAACACAAATATTAGAAAAGATGAACAAGCATCAAGGCGCGATTATTTTTGCTGGCGATACCAATTTGAGAAAATCAGAATGGCAAAGCCTTGAGACCCTATCTAACGACGTAAAAGATGCATGGGAAGCCGCAGGCTCACCGAAAAAACACAAAACAACATGGCAAATGAATCAATACAAAGCACGCTACGACCGCGTGTGGAGTAAAGGATTAGAGAATAACAATACAATAAACAACTTTGAAACTTTTGGTAAAGAAAAAGTCGCAAGTATCAACGAGCGCTCATCTGATCACCTTGGTATTCGGGTTGAATTTGGCTATAAATAATAAACCGTTTTACAGAGCTTATCGAAGCACACCCCCCCCACTTTTACATGATGTTTATTGATGATGTAAAAGTGGGGGGGTGTGCAATACAAAATAGCTAAGCCATCATTGCTACTAAATCATCCATCTCTTCTTGGCTAAAACCTGCCTGCAAACGCCCTTCCATATAAAACGGTCCGCGTATTCCGCCACCCATGTATTCAACTAACAAATCACGGAAGGTTTTTTCGGGGTTTAACACGCGTGATTTACAACAATACTTAAACCAATGCGAGCCGATGGCGACATGCCCTATTTCATCGCTCAAGATTATTTTGAGTATCTCAACAGTTTCGTCATCTCCTGCTTTTGCCAAGCGCTCCATCATCCCTGGCGTAACATCCAAACCGCGTGCTTCTAATACACGCGGCACTAGCGCCATGCGTATCATGACATCATCATCGGTTTTTAAAACCATCTCCCACAAGCCGTTGTGTGCGGGGAAGTCACCGTAGTCATAGCCTAAGCTTTTTAAGCGTTCATGCAACAATGAAAAATGATATGCCTCTTCGGAGGCGACCTTGAGCCAGTCGGTATAATATTGATCCGGCATGTCACGAAAGCGATAAACCGCATCTAGCGCTAAGTTTATGGCATTGAATTCTATGTGCGCGATGGCGTGAATCAGCATTGCACGCCCTGTTTCTGAACCTAGTTTGCGGCGTTTTAGTTTGGTGGGGTCAATGAGTGCTGGCTTGCTTGGGCGACCTGGGGTTTCAATGCGGTGTAACTCACAGTCAGCACGCTCTATTTTTTTATCCGCCCAATTTTTATATAACGCATTCACACAAATTTGCTTTTCTGTAATATCACTGAGCATTAAACAATCGTGCGTAGCTTGGTAAAGATTCATTTATGATCCATATCTCTAATAATTTGCGAACAATAAAACTACGGTATAATTTATAGTTGGCATTATTACAGGCACAAGGATTTCACTAATATTGATGTGAATTGCGACTATTCCCTTGTTTCAACCACTACAGGGAATTGCTTTGCAATGCCCTGCATACTTTTTGGCTCTTTGGGGAGCCTTAAAAAGCAACACCCCCCCACTTTTACAGCATGTTTATCTAAAACATAACTTCATATAATAAAAATTACGACATTTTTAACATGAGCTTATTCAACTTATTCACAAACCCTGCTGGGTCTTCAAGTTGTGCGCCTTCGGCAAGCAATGCTTGGTCAAATAAAATATCCGCCCAATCTGCAAATTGCTCATCATCCGTCTCTGCTTCCATACGTGCAATCAGTGGATGCGTTGGGTTAATCTCCAACACAGGCTTACTCTCTGGCATTTCATGACCTGCTTGCTTCATTAGGTTTTGCATGTAAAGCGCCATGTCTTGCTCACTAAGCACAATACATGAAGGTGAACCTGTTAAACGATGCGATACGCGCACGGTTTCAACCTTATCACCCAGCACTTCTTTAAGGTGTTTGATGACACCCCCCGCCTTTTCCTCTGCCTTTTCCTGCTCTTTTTTGTCGTCTTCACTATCAAACTTACCAAGGTCAAGCTCACCCTTTGCTACTGATTGTAGCTTCTTGCCATCAAACTCTTGCAAGCCTTGGGTTAACCACTCATCCACACGGTCGCTAAGCAATAATACTTCGATACCTTTTTTGCGGAACACTTCTAAATGCGGGCTGTTCTTAGCGGATGTAAATGAATCTGCTGTAATATAGTAGATTTCTTCTTGCTCATCTTTCATGCGCGAAACGTAATCTTCCAGCGTGACGGTTTGCTCTTCTGTATCTGACTCTGTGGATGAGAAACGTAACAACTTGGCGATCTGCTCTTTATTGGCAAAATCTTCTCCAGGCCCTTCTTTGATGACCTTACCGAATTCATTCCAGAATTTTTGGTACTCTTCCTTTTCGTTCTTCGACATTTTATCTAGCAAACCTAAAACTTTTTTGACCGAGGCTTTACGCATCGAATCAACTGTTTTATTACTCTGCAAAATCTCACGCGACACATTCAGAGGTAAGTCGTTAGAATCAATCACTCCACGCACAAAACGCATGTAGTTTGGCATCAGGTTTTTAGTGTCATCCATAATAAAGACACGTTGAACATAAAGCTTAATACCATTTTTCTGCTCAGGCTCCCACAAATCAAACGGTGCTTTGGCAGGAATATACAGTAATGATTTGTATTCAAGATTGCCTTCTACATGGTTATGGCTCCATGCCAATGGGTTTTCATAATCATGTGAAATGTGCTTGTAGAACTCTTGGTAATCTTCATCTTTGAGGCTACTTTTAGGTTCTGTCCAAAGCGCATTAGCTTTATTGACCACTTCCCACTCATCGGTCAACTTTCCTTCTGCTCCTTCAGAGTCATCTGGTTTAAGCATTTTTACAGGTAGCGGAATATGATCTGAATAGGTCGAAATCACGCTGCGCAAACGCCATCCATTAGCAAACTCTTTCTCTTCTTCTTTTAGGTGTAAAACAATCTCAGTACCGTGTGTTTCTTTCTTCGTATCTTCAAGCGTGAAACCACTTTGTCCATCAGATTCCCACGTTACGCCTTTATTAGGCTTATCACCTGCACGACGTGTGGTTAGCGTAACTTTGTCCGCAACGATAAACGATGAGTAAAAACCTACACCAAATTGACCAATCAAATTAGAATCTTTAGCCGCATCGCCCGTCATTTTTGAAAGGAATTCTTTTGTGCCAGATTTTGCGATTGTGCCTATATTTTCAATCACTTCGGCGCGATTCATACCGATGCCGTTATCACGTAAGGTTACCGTATTAGCTTCTTCATCAAATTCAACTTCAATGCGTAAGTCAGAGTCACCTTCATAAAGCGCATCATTTGAGATGGCTTCAAAACGTAGTTTATCGCACGCATCTGAGGCGTTTGAAATTAGCTCTCGCACAAATATTTCTTTATTAGAGTAAAGCGAATGAATCATCAACTGTAATAGTTGATTAACCTCAGTTTGAAACTCCATATTCTCTTTTTTTGAAGATTTTTTAGATGATGTTTTCTTCTTCGTTTTTGCGTCTGCCATGGTTAATCCTTTCACAAGTAATTTTCGTTGTTAGGAACGTATGGGCTAAGCAGAAATTTTCAAGCAATAAAAAGCGAATAAAGAGAATTTTAAATAACACAAGAAATTGAACAAAATGTTATATTATTACTCATACAGGGAAGTTTTTAATTAGGGGGAGTTTTACATGAGTGGCTCAAGCGGGATAGGACAACTACTAAAAGGCGTTATCGTGGGGATTGTTTTAATACTCGCCATCGTCGGCACAATGAGTATGCTTGATAAAAATAAAGACGGCGATACGCCAATAATTGCTCAAACACCTGTAACAACCACCGCAACTGATACCACAAGCCCTGAAATCAAAGCACCTGAGATTAGTATTGCATCACAAACACCAACTGATGCGACTACTTCTGAGCCTGTAGAAAGTAAACCTGATAGCACTTCTGACCCAGAACAAAAACCTGTACTAGAAGGTGAAAAAACCGCCGAAGAACTTGCAGCAGAACAAAAGGCAGCCGAAGAAGCTGCAAAACCAAAGTTTGGCATATTAAAACTCAGAACCATCAACCCTAATAGCAAAGAGAGTTTAATGGCGGATTATGTCGTCATTAATAGTAAAAATACCAAAGTTGCAGAGAGCAATAACAGTGGTACTGCCTCTTATCGTTTGCCTGTTGGAACCTACAAAGTTATAACAACATTGAGTAGCTCCACAAATAACACAACACGTAATAGAGAGCCTGTGCAAAGTACGCAGACCATTAACATCAGTGAAAATAAAATATCTGATGAAGTTTTTGAGCTAGAACCACCCACAACCATTGGTGTGTTACAAGTATCGGCAACCAATGCAAGTAGTAATAAATCAATGAAAGCCAACTTCATCGTACAAGACGAAAAAGGTGAAGCAGTTGCCTCACGTAATAATGTTACACACACGCTTTTTAAGCTAAAAGCAGGCAGTTATAAAGTTACCGTAAAGAGCGGAAATAACAGCGATTTTCGTACCATCGTTGTGGAGCCAGGTGAATCCACAAGCGAAGTATTCAAGCTTCGTGAATCTTTCTTACAAGGAAAAGTACTGGTGAAAGTTCTTGAAACCAACTCCAATAAACCCGTCACAGCTGATATTGAAATAACCACGGTTAATGGTAAAAAAGTTCAAGAGCTGAAGTCTGTATCTCAAACCGAGATAGCGCTGCCTGCTGGGCAATACACCATCAAAGCAACATCACCTAACGGTCAGTTAAATAAGAATATAAGTGTCACTGCGGGACAAGACATCAACCAAATATTTCGCTTTGATGCGCCAGAAACTAAAGTAGCTGATGAAATAAAAATCTCAAATGACGTGAAAATCACTGGTGTAAAACCAGATGAAACACCCTCTATTCCTACTTCTGAAGTAACAAAAACAACAGAAGCAAATACAGCCGCCACACAACCAGAAACGACCGAAACAAACTCAGACTTAGGCTTTTTAAAACTCTTTGCACGAAATAATGACACGCAAAAACCTATTAAGTCTAACTTTTATGTACAAGCCTTAAACGGTAGAAATATAGATAAGAAAATCTATGTGGATTCTGCACAGTTCAATTTAAAACCAGGCACTTATCGGATCACTGTACGCTCCAATGGTCATAAAAATATCGTACGAAATATTAAAGTAAGTGCAAATAAAACAATCAATGAAGCTTTTTTATTGCATTCCACTTTAGCGCCAGTGGCAACGGTTGATAATAACAAGAAAACCGATTTACCCGTTCGTAGTACAGCGCCGCCAAAACCTGCAAAAACACCTACAGTCATTCCTAACGGATTTCTTAATGTTGCTATGCGACCCGCTAAAAATACACACTTCATTATTGCGAATAGAAAAGGTAAAAAAATCGTTGAGTTGACTAGCGTACCCTCAGGAAATTTCAAACTCGATACGGGCGTTTATACTGTCACCGCTATTCATAATGGACAAAGACGTAAACAAACAATTCAAGTCCTGCAAGGAAAGACAGCACAACTAAATTTCAACTTAGCTGACTTTCAGGCTCAAACAAAAAAAGTCGTGAATAATAATGCCATTCAAAAAGGCGTATTAAGAAGCCGTATTGTTGATAATGCAGGTCGCCCTCTTCGCGGCAATTTAACCGTCACCAACTTACGCGGTCAAGTGGTTGCACGCTCCAATAGCGTTACCGTTGGTGTCTTTGATTTACCTGCAGTCCCTCACACTATAATGGTTAATTTCCAAGGTTTAACAGGTAGTGAAAGAGTAACTATCACTGCTGGAAAAACTACCGTGCAGACTTTTACTATTTCACCCAACAATAGTCGCCCTGCCCCTGTAAACCGCGCTCCTGTGAATCAACCTCGTGACCCTAAAGATGTATTGCGTGATAAGCTAAAAGAAGAATTACGGCGCATATTTTGATGGTTAATAAAGAGACCATCCCAGTTTAAGATAAGTGGTAAATTACAGTTATTAGATAACAACCCATAATGATTTTAATTAATTAATATAGACTGCTTATCTGAAAACTCAGAATTACAGACCTAAGTACGATAAAATGCAAAGTATTATTAGAGTAGCGATTATGCATATAACAAACTAAGTTGTATTGCTACTCTAACAAAAATAATTATTATAAATAGAATGATACTACGAACCCCAATGAAAGCAGAAAGCGATCCTAAACAATTAAATAAAAAAATACTGCCTAATATATGGCTATTATTTATTATTGTTCATGCGTTTTTGTCCATCAGTTTTATATTTATCACAAACGAAACTCTGCTTAACAGCAATAATATTTTATTACCCCTCATGAGCATTATCGGTATTTATGCTGGATATAAATATCAGAGGCGCCAACTCAATCCATGGGGGCTTCTTCTCGGTGGTGTCGTACTAATTAGCACATCTATAACATTACAAGCGCTTGTGTATTTTGGAGTCAAAAGCAACTTAACACTCATTATAGGGATTGAAGAAGTAGGTATGGTATTTGTCACCTTGTTTGCTTTTACCTTTATGCTACTTGTTGAAAAGGAATATAATATCCAAGGGTTCACCACAGATTACGCCTTAATCATATTCTCCATAACTTTATTCGTATTACTTTTATGCCCCACGTTACTCAATACCTTTTTATATAATATTAGCTTTATTCAACAATTAAATATAATCAACTTATTTACGAATATTGTTTTCTTATCCATGACGATAATTAACCATATTCTTTCTAAAAGACTACTGAGTAAAGACCTGATTAGAATCTTCATGGTTCTTTTCTTAGGTGCCCATTTTTTAATTGAAACCCTTAAAGGGTTTGAACTCATTCAAACTAATTCCATTTCGTCGCAAGCTAGTTGGACGTTCTACCACCTTGCAGGTTCCTGCGCTATTGCTTTTATTTTTCTAGAAAAACTATCGCTAGACTACGACAAAAGAGCAACTACACAGATGAGCTCACGGTTTCTGTGGACTGCTAATATTTTAGCCGTTATTGTTACTCCATTAGGTATTATCATTAGAGATCGCTTAGGATATCCACCCATTACGGTTATCGCTGTTGGAATAGCAGGCTTCCTCCTAAGTAGTATTGTTATTTGGCGCATTCAAAAATTAGTAAGAGATATAGAGCAGCAACGTAAAACCTTGAAAACTATTGCCTACGTAGATTCCTTAACAGGTCTGCCTAATTATCATGGTTATCTTGATCAGTTATCCAGCATCAATATTAATAATATTTACGTGGTTAGTATTAACATTGAGGACTTCAAATCAATTAATGATTTATACGGTAGGGACTTTGGTGACGATGTACTTAAAAGTCTCTCAAAACGCATCAAAATGCTACCTGAAAATATATTAGTTGCACGTACAGGTGCAGATTATTTTCATGCAGTTTTTCGTACTCGTGTAAAAGATATTCAGAAAAAAACGGATGAAATCCAACTTCATCTTGGTGTTTGGGATAATATTAATAGTTGCCGTGTTGCGGTACCGTTAACGTATGGCGCAAGTCATAGCTCATCAGGCTTCATCAAGCCAGAAATGCTGGCACGTCAAGCCGAAGAAGCATTAAAAATATCGAGACAAGAACATACAAACTTCACACTTTATACTGAGAAAACCATCACACTAAACAAGAAAAAGTCAGTGCCGCGCCATGAACTGCGAGAAATTTTGCAAAAAGCTGTTGATGATAATTACCTACCCGTGCACTTCCAGCCTATTTATGATCTTAGAAATGGCTCATTAAAAGCCCTAGAACTACTGATACGTGTAGAGTCTAAAGAGCATGGGATTTTATTACCAGGGGCATTCTTAGACCAGGCAAAATCATATGGTTTATTAACACCGCTGACCGAAGTCTGTGTTGGTATGGTCGCAAAATCTTATGATCAGTTACCCAAGGTAACTATCAACATCAATTTACCACCATACATGCTAAACAACGCTAAAATTCTCAATGGTTTCATTCAATGCTTTAAAAAAGCAAACTTACCTATTGAACAATTTTGTATTGAAGTTACCGAAGATGGTGAGATTCCGACGGATCAACTTGTCCCCTCAATCAAACTGTTAAAGTCCCATGGATTTAAAATCGCTATGGATGATTTTGGTACGGGCTACTCTTCGTTGTCGCGCCTTTCTGTACTGCCCATGGATATTGTGAAGATTGACCGTAGCTTATTACTGGCAGCTTCTAATGGCGACAAAACGATACTCGAAAGTGCTATATCACTGACTAAACGCTTAGGCGCAACAGCTGTGGTTGAAGGTGTAGAAACGTTAGAGCAACTTGCCTTAATCAAAAGATTAGGCGCTGATTCTGTACAAGGCTTCCTCTTATCTAGGCCCGTGCAAATCAGCAAAGTGCCTTTACTCCCACTCAATGCTACGGATATTATTGCAGAGTTTTAAACATAACTCTGAGTCACACCCCCCACTTTTAAGTGATAGATATTTGTTAAAAAAGCTAACGAGCTATCATTCAAAAGTGGGGGGGTGTGGATTAGGCAGACTCAGCAAAACTGCTTTGTAAAATATATCCTTTGCTTCGACCTCACTATCTTTGTCAATAGGTTCCTGCTAGAAACATGCAGGAATGACCGGTTATCATTTTTTCTTCCGTATTTTCCCGTGTCCTTCCCGTGATAAAAAACCTTTATCATTTAGCACAATTTCGAACGCAAACCTTTTTACTCTTCACCTCTCCGCCACAGCTTGTATAACATGATCGGTATGATGAATTACACGCACAATCTGTCGTACAACTTTCTTTGCGAATTAGATTGATTTCGCTGGCGAGCGTTGACCTTATTGGTCTGGGCTGATTAAAGCGAGGGCGACTATGCGCGAAAGAATGACCGCGATAAGCCTTAAAACAAGCACGGCGTTTTTCGCCTGCTTTTTCACAACGATCAAGATAACGATCGCGCCTTGATTCTGCCAAATCTCGTCGAAACTCATACCAATCTAGCTCACGTCGATATTCTTCTCGTGCATTCAGCCAAGCTTCTAGTTGTCTTGGATATGCTGCTAATAAACCAGGCAAACGTTTTTTGGCCGTCTGCCCTGCTTTAACACCGCATTGCTTGTACTGCTGATTACAAGAAGTATTGCATTGCTTTAATTGAGACTGACATTTTGTCAAACACCCCAGCCCCGTTTTTGATTTTGGCGGGGTAAAGTCATGCGCGACTTTATACACTGAGCAAGATGATAAAAACAATAATGTTATTAAAGCGATAAAAGTAATTTTAGATATTTTTATATACATCTGATTATCCATTCTTAGTGAGCCTAGTAATCATATACGATTATTAGCGTTAAATCATAGACCTAAGCATATTGCACACCCCCCCACTTTTACATGACACTCTGTTCTAAAATTAAATTCAAAATAAATCAAATTATCAAGGGAACTAAACGCTCTTTAGAGTAACTGATAGTATGAGAAGATTGATCGTAGCTATTTTAATAATTTTTTAACCAGAGAAATAGCCGAGCAATACCATGAATACAAAAGTAATATTTCCCCTTATCCTCGTTACTGCACTTTTTGCGAGTTTAGCGTTAGTCCTTACTGGCTGTGATGGCAGTAAAAAACCGCCTCCTGCAGAAAAAGCAAAAGAGATAGAAAAAACTTCCACCAGCACAATGTCGCCACCACCTGAGCTTGAATCTACCAAAGCAGATGTACCCAGAGATGACACAGGTACGATTGTGGTTAAAACTCATGGGTTCTCCATTGAGAATCCTGAAAACTGGACCATAGAAACGGACAATGGTGATCCTGAAATCCCTTTAATCCTCACTCAAAAAGATGGCAACACCACTGCCAATATCGTTGTGGTGGTTGAAAAAGTTGATGACATGCTGACCAGCAAGGTAAATTTTGACGCAAGCGTTGCATCATTAGATGCCACACTAAAAGATTACAAGAAGATTTCAGAAGGGCGCACTGGAGACTTTTATAGCGTGACTTTCACGCATGATTCAAATGGTCAGACGGTTAAACAAACCGTTTATAATCTTGTGAAAGATTCTAAAGGCTATACCATTGCAGCCACCGACTTTGTTGACACTTTTGATCGCAACTCTCTATTAATCGAAGAAATAGCGTCATCTTTTAAGTTATTGTGATGCGCTAGTAATACACTAAAAATGCGCCAATGATGCGCTACACAAAGGAATATCAATATTGATATTCCTTTGTAAACCCGCTTGTATAACTATTCATATTTACCACATCGTATTGTTTTATTGAAACCGAATAATGCGATGCCCCAACGGAAAAGTATGGGTAGTTATACATTTTTCACTTCCATTTCTCTCATATCACTCCCTTTTACTCCCGCCATCCATCCCTTTGCTCATTACATCAATAAAACGCAAAGACAAAAGAAAAAATCCCCATAATCTGTTATCTTTGCAACCCTTGCAAACTTGCCTCGATTTTTTATGAATAAACGCACCCTACTCTTTGTTTTTATTATTGCTTTGTCACTGATTCCTTTTACAGCATTACTAATAAAGACCGCAAGCAATAACAAATTTCCTAATTTCTTATATGCAGATGAATTGCCAAATAAGACTATTAGCGATGAAATAGAAAAAGAGCTTAATCAAGAGCTAGTTAAAACGGATATGACAAAAAGCATTGATGCTGATGCCAATAAAGAAATAAAAAACAAATCCTCCAAGATTAACTACCCCATTGCAAACAACCGGCATTCACCTATCGGCATAAATGCTAATGAGATTTTCGAGCAAGATTCCAGTATTCCCTTTGCAGATTTAATGCGTGTCGCAACACCCTTTCATGAAAACATCCGTTGTCGCGCTAAAGACATGCCTTGCCTCACATCAGCCAAAGTTGCATATGATAAAACAGGCTGGCCAAAGAAACTAAACGGCGGCACAGCAGGTGTATTCTTTTTGCGAAATGTACAGCTTGCGGCATTGCCAGCGGGCGAATTTAGCGTGCTTTACGATGGTGAAGGTAAGCTTGAATATTTGCACAATGTTGAAGTTGTTTCCCAAAAATCAGGAATAGATAAAATCACCTTTACCGAGCGCGCTGATGGCTTTATGACGGCAGCTTTAAAGATTGTTGAATCCAATCCTGATAAACCGTTACGCAATATCCGTATTCTTATGCCAGGCGGAATTTGTAACGACAATCCTTACAAACAAGTTGCCGATGAATCTGCCTGTGAGGAGGATTCAACTTATTTGTCGTTTGAAAAACACTACGCAAAAATTCTTTTTAATCCTGATTATCTAAACTTTATGAAGGATTTCAGCGTGATTCGTTTTATGCCTATGTCAGGCATTACGCGTAACGCACACACAACGTGGGACAAACGCCCAACAATGGATGAACCAACGTGGGGCGGTATTTATGGCTCACGAGGCGCGCCGTTAGAAGTCCAGGTTGAACTTGCCAATCGTCTCAAAGCTGATCCTTGGTTAAATGTTCCTCACGGCGCTGATGATAACTACATCAGCAAATTTGCGACTTACGTTAAAGAACATCTCGACCCTGAATTAAAGCCCCATATCGAATACACCAACGAAGCATGGAATTCTAACTTTGTGCATAACGAATACATGCAAAAAATGGGCATCGCCGAAAAGCTTGATCAAGATGCACTGATGGCAGGTTATAAATACTACGCCAAACGCTCGGTAGAGTTTTTCAATATTTGGGAAGATGTTTACGGCGGTCATGAAAAGCTGGTGCGTATTATCGGCGGCTGGGACACGCGCCCCGACATCAGTGGCATTATTCTTGCCTACGAGGACACCTATAAACACGTTGATGCCATCGCCATTGCACCTTATGTGGGCGGTAATATTCGCGGCTTTCGTGAGTCAAAACATGTGGATGATATTTTCCATTTACTCAACGACAAAAAATCGTATCGCTCCTTACCCAAGATTATGCACGAGCTGGATAAACACGCACAACTGGCAAAAGATTTTGGCGTAAGTTTAATTGCCTATGAAGGCGGACAAGGTCTAGTCGACTGGGCAGCGAAGGATTACACCAAGCACCCAAACCCCCTATTCTTCGCTGCCAACCGCGATGCGCGCATGGGCAAGCTCTATAAAAGTTTATACAGTAAATGGCGTAAAATGGGCGCAGGTTTATTTGTCGCCTTCACCGCACCTCGCACCTGTAATGCACATGGTTGCTGGGGATTAAAAGAACATATCCGTCAAGACGTGAATGATGCACCCAAACACAAAGCTACACTGAAATACATCGCCAACAATAAAAGCTGGTGGAACTGGGATAAGATCAGAAATGCGAAAAAACCTTCAAGTAACAAAGTAGCTCACTACTTACCCAAGCAAGAGCCCAATAAACCAAGAATCGTTATCCGCCCTGCTAAAGGCGACAAAAAACACTTCTTCCGTTTAGAAAACCCACAAGCTTTAAATATTTTACTCGAAGGTAAAACTTGGGACAAGCGGGATATTTCAGGAAAATGGCAAGTAAAGTGGGATAACAAAAATATCTATTTAATCGCCAAAGCCTACGACAAAGAATATTCGGTAGATTCGGATAATCCGAGTCAAGATGATTCGATAGAGTTCTTTATTAATAACAACGGAAAAGCTTATCACTTTATCTATAAACGCCTCTCCGCTAATAAAAGCAACAAGTTTGATGGCACAGAAAGAACCATCGAAGGCGAAGGTAAGGTTATAAAAGGCGGAAAAAGCATCAGCTTGCCCTACAAAATGGTCAGCAAATTCGATGGTTATGAAATCAAGGCGACCATTGCATGGAAGCAACTTGGCATAACGCCCGCTGTAAAGAAAAAGCTACGCATGGATGTCATCATCAACGACGATGACGATGGTGGTGATAGAGAAGCACGTTTAGGTTGGAATACGCGCAAATCGCAACCCAAGTCAAAAGACCTTGGCATGATATTGATGAGTGGACGTTAGCTCTAACTATTCATCATCTAGTTTACATAAATTCTAGCGGTCGTTAAAAAGTGGGGGGGTGTGCTTTAACTTACATCCAATTGATGCCTGTAATGAATTATTATTAATAATTCTACAAATCGTAAAATATTACTAGCATCATCAGGCAGATTTTATTATCCTACGCGCTCTCGGAAGTTAGCGAGAAATGGAGAGGTGACTGAGTGGCCGAAAGTACCGGTTTTGAAAACCGGCGACGGGTTAAACCGTCCCAGGGTTCGAATCCCTGCCTCTCCGCCATAA
>CAYOHT010000013.1:13242-17524 GCA_964403815.1 uncultured Cocleimonas sp. | reverse complement strand
TATTATTTATTATATCGATCTATCTATGTTTGAGCATCATAGCATGAGTGTCCGTTTATTATGAATCGCTCCCAAACAAATCACGTGTTACAACCTTGCCTTCAATATCACTAATATCATCCGATAAACGATTGGCCACAACCACATCAGATATTTTCTTAAACTCTTCTAAGTCAGTAATTACGCGAGAACGGAAAAAATCTTTTTCATCTAGCTCTGGTTCGTAAACAACCACTTCAATACCTTTAGCTTTGATGCGTTTCATAATCCCTTGAATGGATGACGCTCTAAAGTTATCCGAGCCACTTTTCATAATTAAACGATAAATACCGACCACTTTTGGATTTTGTTTTATGACTAATTTAGCAATAAAATCTTTGCGCGTGCTGTTTGATTCTACTATCGCGTTGATTAGGTTGCTCGGTACGTCTTCATAGTTTGCGCGTAGTTGCTTTGTATCTTTTGGCAGGCAGTAGCCACCGTAGCCGAATGATGGGTTGTTGTAATGGTCGCCGATTCTTGGGTCTAGACCTATGCCTTCTATTATTTGTTTTGTGTCTAGCCCTTTTACTTGAGCGTAGGTATCTAGCTCGTTAAAGTAGGCTACACGCATGGCTAAGTAGGTGTTTGAAAAGAGTTTTATTGCTTCTGCTTCGGTTGAGTCTGTGAAGAGTGTGGGTATGTCTTTTTTTATTGCGCCTTGGGTTAATAAGTCTGCAAATTGTTTTGCTCTATCGCTTTGCTCGCCGACGATTATTCTGGATGGATGTAGGTTGTCATACAGCGCTTGTCCTTCTCTTAAAAACTCTGGCGAAAATATAATATTGTCTGTGCCCAGCTCTTCTTTAATACGCTGTGTGTAGCCTACTGGTACGGTTGATTTGATAATCATGGCTGCATCAGGATTAATCTTAATGACATCTTTTATAACGGACTCTACCGACGAGGTATTAAACGTATTGGTTTCAGCATCATAGTCTGTAGGTGTTGCTATGATGACAAATTCAGCGCCTTTAAAAGCTTCTTCTTTGCTGAGTGTGGCTTTTAAGCTGAGTGGTTTATTGGTTAAAAAATCTTCAATTTCAGCATCAGAGATGGGTGATATTTTATTGTTTATTTGCTCTACTTTTTCGGCGCTAATATCAAGCGCGATAACATCATTATGTTGCGCGAGTAAAACGCCATTGGAAAGGCCTACATAACCTGTGCCAGCGATTGCTATTTTGATTTTATTTACCATGCTTATATCACTTTCGTTTATCGGGCGATTTTACTTGGATTTATTAGATTAGTGTAGTTTTATTATTTAGTGAGCTTAGCGTTTTGTTGTTTAAACGGATAACTCAATTATGTCGCTGTTGTTTGGCGACTGGTTAATGTTTGTGTTTTCTTAATCATGTAGTTCTGCGTAAATTCTAGCAGTTGTTAAAAAACTAACGAGCTATCATGTAAAAGTGGGGGGGTGTGCTTCTAGGTAGTCTTGTAGTTCTTCAAGCTGATATTGATTAAACACACGGATACCATTTTGTTTTAATAGTGCCGCTGTCACGCCCGCCCCCTCTTTTCGTATTCCTGAAAAGCTTCCGTCGTAAATTATATGGCTTCCGCATGATGGGCTTCGCTCGGTTAAAATGGCAACGGCGCAATGATTCTCTTTTGCGAGCTGCAACGTTTTGCTTGCGCCGAGCGCGAAACCTTTGGTGACATCTTTTCCTGTGTTATCAATGACACTGTCATTAACAATTTCAGCAGGTGCTCTGGGTGTGGGTAATCCGCCAGCGACTTCTGGGCAAATGCTTATTAGCCTTCCTTCTTTTTGCCATTGTTTTAGTAGTGGATGATCTATGAGTAAATCTGTGCCGTTGTAGCGCACAGGATTACCCAGCAAGCAGGCACTGATCAGAATGTTTTGTTTGTATAGCGTGTTATTCATATCTATAAAACGATGGTAACATTCGTCTCATGCAATTAAACCGCAAAATACAAAATAAATGGGACAGTGCGCTTGAGGCTTTTCGCTTTCGCTTAGCGCGCCCCGATGCGTTGTTGTTATTGGCGGTATTGGGTTTACTTACGGGCTTTCTTGCGGGTGGCGTGATTATTCTTTTTCGCTTGTTGGTTGAGAATAGCCAATACTTTTTTCTGCCGAGCACTGGCTCTGAAAGTTTTAACTCCGAGAATTTCGAAGGGCTAGATACAAGTTTGCGTTTTCTATTTCCTATTATCAGCAGTATTTTGCTGGCGTTTTTGTTTTATAAATACGCTAAGGGTATTCGTGTTTTAGGCATTTCACGAGTGATGGAGCGTATGGCGTATCACCAAGGCTATATGACGGTGCGTGGGTTTTTTATTCAATTTATCGGCGCGGCACTTGCCATAATTGGCGGTCATTCGGTTGGGCGCGAAGGCCCTCATGTCTATTTGGGGGCAGCTTCGGGTAGCTTATTTGGGCAAAGTTTTAAACTGCCTAATAATAGTATTCGCACGCTGGTTGCGAGTGGCGCGGCGGCGGGCATTGCCGCTTCATTTAACACGCCGTTGGCAGGTGTTATTTTCGCGCTTGAAGTGATTATGATGGAATATACACTGGGTAGTTTTATCCCTGTGATGTTGGCGGCGGTGGCGGCGACGGCTTTATCCAATGCGACTTTAGGTAGCGATCCTGCTTTTCTCATCCCTGATTTTGAATTTAACTCGTTTGCGGAGCTGCCTTTTTTACTGTTGCTGGGCGTGGTGGTTGGCACAGGCGCGGCACTGTTTAATCACATGCTTGGGCTTATCTCTCGCAAAACACAGAATATTGAGATTTGGTGGCGAATAATGGCGGCAGGTTTGATTATTGCCATTATTGGTTTGGTCTTCCCTGAGGTAATGGGCATTGGTTATGACTCGGTTAATAGAACATTACTCGGTGGTTTTTCGATTGGTTTATTACTCGCGCTAACGCTTGCAAAATTATTAGCGACTAGCGTGAGTATCGGCTTAGGTATTCCTGGTGGCATGATTGGCCCTGCCTTTTTTATTGGTGCAACGCTGGGTGGCTTAATCGGTTATATTGCCGCCTATTTTTTTGGGGCGGATGCATCGGACATCGGCTTTTACGCGCTACTGGGCATGGGCGCAATGATGGGCGCAAGCTTGCAAGCACCACTTGCGGCACTCACCGCAATTATGGAGCTGACTTACAACCCCGGGATTATTATGCCTGGTATGTTGACGATTGTTATCGCTCAACTCACCGCAAGTGAAGTTTTTGGTAAGCAGTCGTTATTCATTAGTATGCTACGTTCAAACGGTTTGGATTACGATATAAGCCCCGTGATGCAAGTGTTACGTGGCATTGGCGTGGCGAGTGTTTTGGATAATAATACGGCTCGATTTACTCAAAAAATCAGCCATGAAGATGCAATAACCCTAGTCGAGAATGGTGATATTAATTGGCTTTTGCTTAATAATAAAAATGATGAGCTTGTAATGCTGATGCCCATTTCAGAGCTAGCAAAATATCTACAAATATCTATTACCGAAGATGAGAAAGCAGAAGCAGGGGAACAAGAACATAGTGAAGTTGATCTATTAGAAATCCCAGCCAAGCGTTTACAACTTTCCCCCATATCTCTACAAGCCAACCTACAACAAGCGCATGAAAAGTTTGAGCAAGGCGCTGAAGCTTTGTATGTGGTTTTCAACGAAAAGCAAAATGATGGCAGTTCAAGAGTTTACGGCATCATTACCGAAGAAATGGTCGAAGGAGCTTACAAGCCTAAGCCCAGTAAACGATAAGAATAGTAAAAATAATACCAGTAGACACTAATAATTAAAACGCTTATTCTACGCATCGCTTTAGGTGCTTTGCGTTTTGTTTTATACAAAGCCAAAGTTAAACGGGAAGCTGGTGCGTTATTCATTTGTTCTTTAACAGATAAACAAATAACTATTCCAGAGCTGCCCCCGCAACGGTAATTGAGTAAAGAAAGCACACCCCCCCACTTTTACATGATGTTTTGTTATACATCGAAAACATCATGTAAAAGTGGGGGGGTGTGCTACGAAATCTTTAAAAGGTATTTTGTAGCCACTGTGCTGTTTGGTTTCATCAACAAACAAAAGCATGGGAAGGCAAATGCCCGATTAGTTTAAAATATAAACTAATACTCATAAGCCCGGAGACCGGCCTAAGCAGGCGTGATTGTATTTGCAACAATACAATCATATTTTTGAAACTCAACACGGCGGGTGTTGATAACTTAGGTCATACCAATGAAAAACAAACTATCTGCTA
>CAYOHT010000013.1:5124-13142 GCA_964403815.1 uncultured Cocleimonas sp. | reverse complement strand
CACGGCTTTGCAGAAACTGTAAAAGCAGATGATGAAGGTGGCTTACAATTATCTATTACAGCTAATCGACGCGCACAGCCTATTGATAAAACACTGGCTGCCGTTACGGTTATTACTAAAGAAGACATACAAAAATATAAGGCGACAGACCTTCCTGACATATTGCGCCATATACCAGGTGTATCAATTAAATATAGTGGTGGTGCGGGTAAAGCAACATCAGTGTTTATGCGAGGCGCTTCGTCAAGCCAAGTATTAGTGCTAGTTGATGGTATAAAAGTCAACTCTGCAACATTGGGCCTTGCGGCGATGCAACACTTGCCTATCAGTCAAGTTGAACGTATTGAGGTGGTGCGTGGCCCACGTTCTGGTTTATATGGTTCTGAAGCCATTGGTGGCGTGATTCAAGTATTCACAAAAAAAGGCGCCAAGCAAAACAAAGTATCAGGCAGTGTTGCTATTGGTAGCAATAAAACGAGAAATTCTTCTGTTAGCCTATCAACAAGTGCTAATAATAGTTGGTTGAATTTAAGCGCGTCTGAAGAAAAAACTGATGGTATCAATTCTCGTGAGCCATATTCTGTATATGGAGTGCCAGCACCTGTTAATGAGAGTGATCGTGATGGTTATAGACGAGACACGATAAATTTTGGCTTCGGTCATGATTTTGATAATGGTTACGATGCTCAGATTACAGTATTAGAATCTCATGGAGCGACCCAGTTTGATGGCGCCTATCAAAATGAAACCGACTTTAAGCAAAGAGTCATTAGCTCTAAGTTATCAGGACCTATTAATAATAAAGTGAAACTAAGTGCAACCATTGGTACAGCATTAGATGATAAAGAAAGTTTTAAAGATGGTGCTTTCGCAAGTAGATTCACCACAAACCATAAATCTGCCAGTGTTCAAGCAGACATTAGCCTAAAAGAAGACAATGCGCTGGTATTGGGTTTTGACTGGCAAAAAGATAAAGTGTCTGGAAGTACAGATTATGCCGTTAAGTCTCGTATAAATAGAGCTGTATTTGCTAGTTATCAAGGGCTTGTTGGTCAGAACCGTTTTGAGGCTTCACTTCGTCGTGACGACAATGAACAGTACGGAAATAAAGTAACAGGAAGCTTCTCTGTCGGGCATGAATTTAGTAGCGGGCTTCTATTAAGCGGAACATTTGGAACCGCTTTTAAAGCACCAACATTCAATGATTTGTATTTTCCACCTGATGGAAATGCTGATTTAAAACCAGAAAAAAGTAAAAACTACGAAATAGGTCTTTCTAAAAATCTAAAGCACGGCAACCTTGGCTTGCGCTTATTTAAAAATAATATAGACCAAATGATAAGCTGGGCGCCTGCACCTACCCCAACCAACCCTTATAGGTGGTCGCCGAGCAATGTAGATTCTGTGAATATCGAAGGTGTGGAGCTGGAGATTGGACAAAAGGTAGTCGGTTGGGATGTGAAAGCAAATACTACTTACTTACAGGCAAAGTCTAACAGTGGTTTTAATAAAGGGAAATACCTTACCTATCGCCCAAGGCAAGCGCTTAATATTGATGCGAGTCGTAAGTTTGGCAAATTAAGACTTGGCTCTAGCCTTCATGCAGAAACAAAGCGTTATACTGATGCAGGTAATACAGATAAGTTAGGTGGCTTTACGACGGTTGATGTTTATGCTGATTATCAAATAGCTAAAGATTGGTCTGTCGGTGCAAAGATTGGTAATTTGTTAGATAAAGACTATCAATCTAACAAGAGCTACCATCAAGATGGGGTGAATGGTTTATTGACGATAAGCTATTCTCCAAAGTAACTTAACGCCTTTCTTCTAAAATTATTTAGAAGAAAGGTATAGCAGAGAGGTTTATTATGAACACACTCACAAAAAACCAAACATGGCTTATAGCAGGATTATTACTTTCAATTCTAGTTGTCACGCGCGCACATTTCTTCACCCACATTCAAGATGCCTCTTGGGCAATTTTCTTTATGTTGGGTTTTTATGTGCGTAAAGCGATTGGCTTTCCTATTTTTTGGCTGGTTGCTTTTGCGGTTGATTTATTGGTTATTGAATCTAAAGGCGGGCAGAGTTATTGCTTTACGGTTTCTTATCCGTTTTTGATTCCTGCTTATGCATCGCTTTGGATTGCGGGTCGTTGGTTTGCTGGGCGTTACAGCGAAAACTTACGTGGTTTGCTTTATTTTGTAGCGGCGGCAGTGGTTGGTATTACGGTTTGCGACATTATTTCTAGTGGTGGTTTTTACTGGTTCTCGGGTCGTTTTGAGAATGTAAACTTTAGTGAGTTTGCAGGGCGTATTGCTCGTTTCTTGCCGATGTTTATGAAAACAACAATGATCTATTTAGCGATTGCCGCTGTTGTGCATATTGTGGTTATTCAAGCAGGAAAACTGCGCGGAAAGGCTCACCAGTCCTAACTATGCAGTTAATCAGGCTGAATGCAGTGATTAGTATGATGGCGTGTGTTTAAACTTTCATTCAATACTTACTGGAGGTCAAGCTTACTTGTTACGTTTGACTCTTTGGTAAAGTTTTTATGTGCTGGCGACCAAGTCTGCTCGAATGATCAATATTCCATTGGTAATCAGTGCATAAATCATAGTTTTGATAGTGCCGCTATCAAAACTATAAAAACGATACCCTTGATGATTGGCTAAGCGCCGAACTTGCAACGCTTAAGGTGCAATGCCCTACCATTTTGACAGCGGTACATGCTGAAAAACACCATTGTGTCAGTGAAGTTGTAAGAGTTATTAAAATGCAAAGGCTATTATTCTGCAAGACCTTTACGTAAACCAAGGACTATTAAAATCTTGCTCCGTCATGCTTGCAACCTTTCTCTCGATAAAGTCCAGTGAACGAACCAATTTAACAGTTTTCTTTTCAAGCTGTTTCATTTTTTTTGTGCGAAACTTCTTCTCCTGAATGGGTATTTCCATACCCGCACTGATAACCGTCGCACGTGGCTTTATTCGACGATCATAAGTCGTGTAATAAAGCGCCGTATAAAGATTGTGAATGTCTTTATGCAAACTCTCCAGCTCATTCAGCTGGGGTATGTTTACCAGTTTAAAGCCTTCGTGCGTATGCCACTTACCCAGTAAACAGTCACCACAAGGAACAGGTTTGCTAACCTGATGTTGAGGCGCATCATTGAGCAAGCTCTGTGCTTGTTTGATGAGTTCTATATGATCTGGCTTCGCTTGTTTTAAAATTGTTATTATTTGATTTTTATTCATTACCCAAGCATATTTCTTTGCTAATAAAAAACCATGCTCATCCGACAAGGTGGCTAATTTTTAATCAATACGGTGCAGCCGTTCTAAAGTACACCCCATTATGTAGTGATTTTAAACACCCTGTAAAAGTGGGGGGGTGCGCTTTAGCATTTGAATAATTACATGAGTCTCAGATAGAAACTATCCTTTAATTTATTAAAACAAGTGATATACTTCGCCGCTTGAATCTGTGCCGGTGTGGCGGAATTGGTAGACGCGCTGGATTCAAAATCCTGTTCCCTCTGGGAGTGTCGGTTCGATTCCGACCACCGGCACCACTTTATTCAACCTCAAATTTCTACCTAAATATTATGACTAAAAAAACAATCCACGGTTACTACCTCGAAGACCTCAGCGTTGGTATGTTTGCTGAAACCAGCATGGTTGTAACGGCTGAAAAAATTGAAACTTTTGCCGAACTTTCTGGCGACCACAACCCCATTCATATGGATGCTGAGTATGCCGCAACTACGCCTTTTGGAAGACGTATCGCACATGGCGCGCTATCTGCATCGCTTATTTCTGCCATTCTTGGTAATGATTTGCCAGGGCCTGGGGCAATTTTTACGGAGCTCAATATGCGTTTTCGTAAGCCTGCTTTTATTGATGATGAAATTGTCGCACGCGCTGAAGTTGTTGAAATAAAAGAGAAGTATGGTCACGTTAAAATGAAGGTAAGTTGTTCTATTGATGGTAAGCTCATCATCCGTGGAACGGCTGGTGTTATGGTGTCAAAGCGCCCTACCGAAGACTCCTAAGAGCATTTGCATAAAAAGCTTTTTAAGTGCTCTTTAAAACACACCCCCCTAGTTTTACATGATGTTTTAATTAATGAAGCTAAGTGACTTTAAATATTCTCTACCTCCTGAACTAATTGCCCAAGAAGCATTGAACGAACGTGCTGCTAGTCGTTTACTTCACATTAGTACTCAGACTAATCCTGCTACTTTTCACGATAAAACTTTCTCTGATATTGTGGATTTAATTCACGAAGATGATCTTCTCATTTTTAATAACACACGCGTAATACCTGCCCGCTTACACGGTCAAAAAGAAAGTGGCGGCAAAGTTGAAGTGTTGGTTGAGCGTGTTTTGGATGATCATCGTATCCTTGCCCATGTTCGTGCCAACAAGTCACCTAAAGCAGGTGGGCTTCTATTATTAGAAGGCGCGCTAAAAGCTGAGGTGCTAGGGCGAGAAGACCGCTTATTTGAAATTCGTTTTTTACATAAACGTAGCGTGTTTCAATTACTTGAGCAACACGGTCATATTCCGCTGCCTCCTTACATCGAACGAGAAGATACCGAGGCAGATAAAGAACGCTATCAAACAGTATTCGCCCAAAAACTCGGCGCAGTTGCAGCCCCCACTGCTGGACTTCATTTTACGGATGAGCTTTTACAAGCACTCAAAGATAAGGGTGTTGCAACCGCACAAGTAACTTTGCATGTGGGCGCAGGAACATTTTTGCCTGTGAGTGTTGATAATTTGGAAGATCACGTCATGCATGCCGAATGGGTGGAAGTTAATCAAGACGTTTGTGATGCAGTGGAAAAATGCAAAGCCCGTGGCGGAAAAGTAGTCGCAGTAGGCACAACCAGCGTACGAAGTTTAGAATCTGCTGCCAAAGCTACAGGTACGTTACAACCATTTACGGGCGATACCAAATTATTTATTACCCCTGGGTTTTCCTTTAATGTGGTTGATGCGATGATCACTAATTTTCACTTATCAGAATCTACTTTGTTGATGTTAGTGTCGGCATTTTCAGGCTATGAAAGTATTAAGGCGGCGTATGAACATGCCATTGCAGAAAGGTATCGCTTTTTTAGTTACGGCGATGCGATGTTTCTTGAGGCACACCCCCCCACTTTTGAATGATAGCTTGTTAGATTTTTGCTTTCTGGGCTAAATGAATAGTATAAGCCTTGCCTTGTTTCACTTTTTTGTAGTTACCAAAAATTTCTTTTAGATTACGCTTCATGTATTGGCGTAAACCATTCACCGTGACTAAGTATAACTTTCCATCTTCTTTAAGGTGTTGATGTGCGTCATGAAGCATTAAAGACATCATTTCTTTGCCTACTTTGGCAGGCACGTTTGAAACGATTACATTGAAGCGTTTTGTAGAGTCTACATGTTGAAAACCATTGCTAAGAATCGCTTTGGCATTATTTATATTATTCAAGTCTGCATTTTTATTGCTGTATTCGACTGCCATAAAATCTTTATCGACCAGCAGTGTTTCACCATTTGGAGCCAATTTTGCGAGTGTTAAACCAATAGGACCGTAGCCGCAGCCAAGATCAAAACAATCATCATCAGTATTTACTTTTAGGTATTTCATTAACAGCTGTGTGCCGTCATCTATTTCACGCGGTGAAAATATTCCCCATGTGCTGGTGAAATGTAAGGTTTGATCGCAGAGCTTAGCGGTAAATTTTATATCTTTACGATATTCATCAAGCTGTTTTTTATCTAGCATTTCACTTCGTCATCTCTCGTGCAATAAAAGCCCCGCACCATCAAAATAGTGGGGCAAGTTTATGTGTTGCGATTAGATAGGTGTAAACAAACGCTGCCAAACCTAATAACCATAAAATGCTGGCTACAGGTTTTGATAAACCCTGCTTTAAAGCAACACTGCCAAAAGCAACAAATAACAACAAGCCAATTATTTTTGTAAGCACAAAACCATCGGCAAAGGATAGTTGCTTAACAAAACCCAAATAAACGCCTAGCCCAAATAGCATAACTGTCACTACAGATGCTACAGCTAAAACACCTCGTGAATTTGTTTTTGATGAATTAGCCAACATCATCACGCCTCTAACCACATAAATAAGCAGTACGAGATACGCAATGCCTGAGTAAGCTTTTGTTAATACTGTTATGTCCATGTTTTGTATTCCTTTGCTGGCTATATAGTTATTTATTAGCTTGCTACTGTATTAAATACTTTATCTGCTTCTGTTTTTGCGTTTTCTAATTTATCTGACAACGTACAATAGTGCCCCATCTTTCGACCTATCCGTGCTTCTTGCTTGCCATATAAGTGTAATTTACTTGAAGGGTTTTTTAATAGGTTTTCCCAATGAGGCTGTATTTCTTTATTCTTCCCACCCCAAATATCACCTAATAAATTGGTCATAACCACCGGGCTTAATAATGTTGTATCGCCAAACGGCAAGCCACAAACCATACGCACTTGCTGTTCGAACTGTGAAGTGACACAAGCATCTACTGTGTAGTGCCCGCTATTATGAGTTCTGGGAGCCATTTCATTGACTAACAACTCACCTTTTTTGGTTACGAAAAATTCAACCGCCATAACGCCAACGTAATTAAGTTTATCTGCCATTCTAATGGCGGCGGCTTGTGCGGCATTCGCAATATTTTTCGCTACTCTTGCAGGCACTAAGCTTTGATACAAAATACCATCTTGATGAATGTTTTCTGCAACAGGGTGACAGTGTGATTCGCCGCTTTCGTTTCTGCCTAGAATGACAGAAATTTCACAATCCAAATCTATACGTTGTTCTAGTACACAATCGACTTGATTGGTTGCCATAAATGCTGCTTCAACATCATCTGCGCTGTTAATCGTTTGCTGTCCTTTTCCATCATAACCAAAGCGAGCAGTTTTTAAGATGGCGGGGAAAGTAATGGACTCTATTGCTTTTGCAATATCAGACTTTGTGGTAATCACGCCGTAGGGCACGGGCAACAATCCACAAGACAAAATAAAGGCTTTTTCTATAATACGGTCTTGGGCTTTCTCTAACGCATCTGCTGGCGGGAAAACAGAGCAATCTTTGCTTAGCTTTCGTAGAACATCGGCTGGGATATTTTCAAATTCTGTGGTAATTACATCGCAGGCTTTGCCTAGTTGCTCTAGTGCTTTTTCATCATCATAGCCGGCAATGATGTGTTCATCAGCAACTTGCCCTGCTGGGCTTGTTGGGTCTGGCTCTACCACAATAACTTTATAGCCCAAGGAGCGAGCAGACATTGCAAACAAACGACCAAGTTGACCGCCACCGAGCATACCTAATGTTGAACCTGGTAATAACATTCTATAAACCGATTATCTATTATTCGGGAGGTAGCGACATGTTCATCGCCGTTTGTTTTTGTGTTTCACGGAATTCTTCAAGCTTTTTAGCAAGCGCTTCATCCGTATTTGCCAATGCTGCAATTGCAAACAATGCGGCATTGGTTGCACCCGCTTCTCCAATCGCAAACGTTGCTACAGGAATACCCGCAGGCATTTGTACAATTGAGTGCAAAGAATCAATACCTTTTAAATGCTTTGAAGGAACAGGTACACCAAGAATTGGGAGTAAAGTTTTAGATGCCAACATACCCGGCAAATGTGCCGCGCCGCCTGCGCCGGCAATAATACATTTTAAGCCACGCTCTTTTGCTGTGCTTGCATATTCAAATAATAAATCGGGCGTGCGATGTGCTGATACTACTTTGTATTCGTGTGGTATACCAAATGCTTCTAACTGTTCAACAGCTTTTGACATGATATGCCAATCGCTGTTGCTTCCCATTACTACACCAATAATTGGTTTAGGCATTGTGTTTTACCTTAAATCCTAAAAAGCCGCGCATTATAGCGTGAAACGCATTATTTCTCTAATTTTTCAGCTTTAGCACTAATTAACCTCATAAACACACCCCCCCACTTTTACATGATGTAAAAGTGGGGGGGTG
>CAYOHT010000013.1:0-5024 GCA_964403815.1 uncultured Cocleimonas sp. | reverse complement strand
ACTTCAGCAATATCACGAGCCGTTTGATTGAGGATCATTTTTCTTCCACCTTTATGGTCTATTACGTATACGCGGAAAAACTCACCTTGAGAGCGACCGGTGTTTTCTAAGCGCCACAACAAAGAGAATTTTTTATGAGCCTGTTTGATTTTTATCGGCGCTGATGTTGCCGTATTACCACGTATTGTCCAACCTCTTAATGCTGACCCTGAAAGTGCGGGGCTATTCGTTGCTGCTCTTGGTGCTGGCGCTTGATTAAAGGGTGTTGGCGCTTGTTGTTGCTGTCTTGCTTGAGCAGCAGGTGCTGGCTTTAAGAAACCATCCCAGTTATTTCCTGCTGGCGCTGGTTGCTGCTGCCTAGGTTGTGGTGCTGGCGCTCTTGTTTGAACAGGCGGCGGTGCTTGTCGTTGTACTGGCGGTGGCACATAGGCTTTACGCTGTGGTGGAACATAGGTTGATGGGCTACCTAGGTAGTCCATTAGCGCTTGATATTTAGGCGTGCTTGGCTGATGCAGGTGATCTAACATTCCAAAGAAGTTCTTTGGTTCTGGTTGACCAATGCCATAAAAATGCAACATTAATCCACCACCACTTTGCGCCCATGTATTTAAATATTGCTGATACGCTTGTCTCATACGTGGATCGTTCTGGGCGCTCATAAATAAGTTAAGCACCGCAGGATCTTTAACCGTATGCGGCGGATCATAACGAATCAAATGCTGACCTGCTTCATAAGCAAGCATTTCAAGACCGTATTTATCCGCTAGCTTTTTATTAGCAAAGAGCTGGTCACGCAAGCGTGCCATTGAGCCACCTTGTGGGCCATCTTTAATCATGCCGCCGTGTAGTATTTCTTGGAATAAGCGAGATTTTCCACCATCAGCATTGCGTGTCCAACCTTTTACGGTTGCACGATTTTCTTTACGTGCGATGTAGTCACCAAAGTAGGGGCCAATGCCGTAAGCATCAATGTGACGACCACAACCGTTTGCTTCTTTCCAAAGCGGGCAATCAAGAATTTCTTTTCCTACCCACGGAACAGAGTTAAGCGAACCAACCACACACTTCACACGGTTGCGTTGCCCGCCAAATTCTTGTTTGAAGATTCGACACATTTCAACACTACGTTTTGCATACCAATTTGCGGATAGCAAAACACGACGCTTTCCTGCGGGTACTTTTGGATATGGGAACTTCCAAAGTGCATCTGCTTTTCGTGCGGCGTAGGTTGCGGAAGGGAAGATGCTGTTCCACATTTCATTTGAATATTCGACGTATACTTTTTGATCTTTGCGTAAGCGGTTTTTTACCATGCGCGCATATTGACGCATGTATTCATCACTCGCTTTATAAGGAATACTCATCCACGGTGTTGAATTAATGGCATTGGCCAAATCAATCATGCGCTCAGCAGGTACACCGTTATCACCCGTGTAGAATGCTGTGCCAATGGTTGCACGTTGGTTCCACTCTATCGCTTGGTTTCCTCTTGGGTTTGTCCAAGGCATAAAACGTAGTGAATGCATTTCGCGAACTCGCGCAAGGTAGTCTGGATTAAACACTTGTCGCTGGTAATTATGCTCATTCTTTTTAGGAACGATGCGAATATTACGAATATAATTGCCGTTTCTTCGAGGGTCTGTTTTGGTGATTTGAAGCCTTAAGTTACGTTTGGGTGATAATAAGTCAAACTCTATATGCCCTCGTGTTTGATGACCCATGCGTAAATCACCACTTATTTTCATCGTGCCTTCACCTTCGTAAAGCACAACATATCTACCTGTAGGAAAATGATCTGATAGCTTCCATGTACTGGTCACGCTGGTAAATACAGGCTGCTCTTGTGGCGTTGGTAATGCTCTAACCCAACCATTTCCATCCAGTTGTAAAATATCTTGCTCACGCGTATTAAGCGATGTTTGACGAGTACAACCAGGGTCTATCGCACGACCTGCTGCCCAGTCAAATTCACACGAAGTAAACCAGCCGCGAGAGCTTTTAAAAATATCGGTAAAAGGAATAGAAGATGTAAGTTTGCCTAAGTCACCTACGTTAATGCCCAGCTTAGGGTTTGCGCTATAACGTGCACTGGTGGTTTGGGTAAACATTGCTGACAGCGCTAATAACATCAGCACCTTAACTAAGTGGGATTGCATTTACTACTCCTTGGTTTTGCTAGTAACTTATATTTGTATCCTAGCTTCACGTCACTGTGAAATATCATGCTGAGCTTAACTTTTATAGTGCTTCTTATCAATATATCTGATCAAGAGTTCATCGGTCTTAACGACAAACGGTCTGTTTATTAGAACCAAAGCACACCCCCCCACTTTTACATGATGTTTCCTACAAACAATAAACATCATGTAAAAGTGGGGGGGTGTGCTTCTATTTAAAGATATGTTTGTATCTTCTTCCCATCCACAGCAGTAACAAGATACTAGGAATAATCATCAACGCAGTAATAATAAAGAAGGTAGACCAATCTCCATCAAGCCAATCAACCATTAGTCCACTACTTGATGCCATAACAGTTTTACCAAGATTACCTAGTGATGCAAGCAATGCGTATTGCGTCGCAGTATACGTTCGACTTGTAAGCTTTGTAATGAATGATACGAATGCGACGGTTGCAAATGCACCTGTAAATCCATCAATAACAACGGCTACAGCAAATAAGTCCGTATTTGGACCAACATGAGCTATTACAGAAAATAATAAATTACTTGCGGCCATTGCAATACCGCCGATAATTAGTCCTTTTAAAATGCCAAAACGTGTATTGATATAGCTACCAATAATGGAAAATATAATAATTACCCACCAACCAATCAGTTTAGAGTAGGTGGCAATATCACTGTTTGTAAAACCAACTTCTTTGTAGAATACAATCGACATCCTGCCAAGAAATGCTTCACCTATTTTAAATAAGAATATAAAAGCAAGAATAGAAATTGCCAACTTAAAACCATTACGTTTAAAAAATTCCAGTAGTGGCTCAACTACTGTTGTTGCAAGCCAAGCTAGTACTTTCTCTAATAAAGAAAGTTTACTTAAATGCGATAGTTTGCCGATGTAGCTAGCTTGTATTTCTGACTGTATTTTTTCTCTATTTGATTTTGGCTCTTTAATAAGCAATACAAATACCATCAAAGCTAATTGAATAAAAGCTAATGCAAAATAAACATCAGACCAAGTTACATCTGGCACATCCGCATAATAAAAAGCAAGTGCACCAGGTAGACTATAGCCAGTCCACCAACCGCTTGTTGCCATTGCCGAGCCAATAGGAATCATATGTTCTTCATCTGGCTTGATGGACTCTATGCGATAAGCATCTATTGATATATCTTGCGTAGCAGATGCTATTGCTATGCCTAAGGCTATTAAGCTTGTCCACCAAAGTGTTTTTGATGGATCTGTTTGTGATAACAAAAGTGTGCCAATAAATATTAATGATAATGTTAGAAATATCCAAGATCGCCGAGAACCTAAGCGCCTTAAAACAGGTGGGCTTACACGGTCAACAAAAGGAGCCCATAAAAAATTAATAGCATAGACAGCAAATATTGATCCAAAAAATCCTATCGCAGAACGCGTTAAGTCTGCTTCTTTTAACCATGCTGTCATGGCAGAACCAATAAGAACCCACGGGAAGCCGCTTGCAAACCCAAGCACAAAAATTATCCATACCCTTTTATCTACATAGAGTTTTAAGGTATTAATAAAACTTCTGTGTTCTACTACCGAATTCATTTATTAAATCTCATAGTCGTAATCAATAATCAAAGGCGCATGATCTGAAAACTTCTCTTTTTTGTATATTTCTGTTTTCTGTACCGTACCTTTTAGGCTAGGCGATAGCACATGATAATCAATGCGCCAGCCTGTATTGTTAGCGTAAGCTTGCCCACGGTTTGACCACCATGTGTAGGAATGTTCTGGTTGATCTAATTCTCTAAATGCATCTATGAATTTATAATCATTAAACAACACATCAAACCATGCGCGTTCTTCTGGTAGAAAGCCTGAATTTTTCTTATTGCCTTTCCAGTTTTTAATATCTTCGTTTTTATGCGCGATGTTCCAATCACCACAGATAATGTAATCACGCTTTGATTCTATGATTTGCTGGATTAAGAAGTTATTTTCTGGAGCAGGGAAATCATCGGTTGATGAGCCCATAAGTTCTTTTATATCAATACCTTGCATTGTTTCATGCTTTGTGGTGTTTTCTAATGGAAGAAAATAATCCATGCACCGATACTTGGTTTGCTGACGCTCTTCTTTTGCTGAGCCAGACGGCATATAAAGTGAAACCACGCTAAGGTTGCCAAAGCGTGCTTCTATATAGCGGCCTTCACAATCAAACTCTTCATTGCCCATCCCAACTATCACTTCATCGGGTTCTGTTTTGCAGTAAAGCGCGACCCCGCTGTAGCCTTTTTTAACGGCATCGTGATAATAAGCATGGTTTGGATGAAACATCGGATCTTCTAGCTGATGTACTTGTGCTTTTGTTTCTTGAATACAAACAACATCAGCATCTTGCTTTTCTAGCCACTCAAAAAAACCCTTACGTGAAGCGGCACGAATACCGTTAGTGTTAGCTGTGATTATTTTCATTTATTGATTAAATCCTTTTAAATCAATATCTTATATTTTTTACGAACATTGTAGCTCAGCGGAAACATCATGTAAAAGTAGGGGGGTGTACTTTAATATAAAGTAAAAGCACACCCCCCTACTTTTACATGCTGTTTTCTATTACTTACGAAATAAGTAGTTTAAACATCCAAATTAGCTACGTTGAGCGCATTCTTTTCAATAAACTCTCGTCTTGGCTCTACAACATCACCCATCAACGTAGTAAATATTTCATCTGCTTGATAGGCATCTTCAATATTAACTTGTAACATTCTACGTGTTTCAGGATCCATCGTGGTATCCCAAAGTTGATCAGGGTTCATTTCACCCAAACCTTTGTAGCGCTGAATATTCAAACCGCGTTGACCTTCTTTCAT
>CAYOHT010000012.1:15487-17748 GCA_964403815.1 uncultured Cocleimonas sp. | reverse complement strand
AATTACAACACTTTAGCATTCCACTCGACACCAAAGGCACCGAGTTTCAAATGCAGGCATGGGATGCTTTGCTTAAAATTCCCTACGGCGAAACACGTTCATATTTAGAGCAAGCCAAAGCCATTAATAAGCCCAAAGCATTCCGCGCTGTTGCCAGTGCTAATCGTAATAATCGCATTAGTATTATTATTCCTTGCCATCGGGTGATTGCTAAAGACGGTGGCTTAGCAGGTTACGGTGGCGGTTTAGACCGCAAAGAATTTTTAATTAATCTTGAAGAAAAACATCAGTGAGACTCTTCAATGAAAGTATCTGACACCCTACTCCTGATTTTGCTCGCCGCTATCTGGGGAAGCTCTTTTGTTTTTATGCGCGCCACAGCAGACGTATTTGGACCAATAGCTTTAATCGCCATTAGAATAAGTGTCGCCGCTTTATTTATGTTGGTTTTTTTATTACAGAAAAAACGACGAAAGGAATTTTTTAATCACTGGAAAATACTACTTCTCATCGGCGCTATGAACTCCGCTATTCCCTTTAGCTTATTAGCTTATGCAAGTCTTCATCTTAGCGGCGGAACTGTTTCAATTTTAAATGCAATAACGCCTGTCTTCACCGCAGTCATTGCACACTTCTGGCTCAAAAGTATTATGACGAAACTTCAGTTTTTTGGGCTGGCAATCAGCATTTCAGGGCTTGTGTTTTTAGTATGGAACAAGGTTAGTTGGAGCATAGACTCATGGTTGCCCCTATTAGCAGGGGTTCTCGCCGCACTTCTTTATGGTATTGCCTCCACAACCACTAAAAAACATTTAAGCGATGTTTCTGTCATGACGGCCACGGCAGGAAGCCTATTCTTTTCAGCAACACTAATGATTATTGTCAGCCTATTCTTCCTACCAGATTTTAATAATATCCAGTCTATTGATTGGGTATACGCGATAACTTTGGGTATTCTTTGTACCGCCATTGCTTTTATTATTTACTTTAAGTTAGTAAAAAATATAGGCCCTGCGAGAACAGCAAGTGTTACCTTTTTAATTCCTATCTTTGCTTTTTTATGGGGCTATATTCTTCTGGATGAAGTTGTAACGACAAGAATGTGGATAGCCACGGGTATTATTCTTTTGGGTATGGGGTTTGTTACTCAGCTGATTAAGTTGACTTTAAATAAGCCCTTAAAAGCTTAAATGATTAAGTTTCTATTAATAGCAGTCTGGCATAATCATTGCCAATAATAAAATACTGGGCCATCAAATGATTAAACCAATTCTTTTAGTGGCAACACTCATATCTCTACAAGCATGCTCACAACAACAAGTGGTTAGTACCGCTATTGGTACTGCAAAGTTACCGGGCAAAGCGGTGGGCGCTGTTGCTGGCACCGCTGGTAGCATTGTAGGCGGAACAGTGGGTGGTGTAGTCGCTGGAAGTGCTGGGCGTAGAATCGGTAGTGCAGCAGGGCAATCGGCTGCTGAAAGCGCAATTCCTTAGCATTTTATAAGAGCATTAAAGCACACCCCCCCACTTTTACAGCATGTTTCTTATAAACAGAAAACATGCTGTAAAAGTGGGGGGGTGTGCTTTTAATATGTATTCAAAAATCCTAACACTTCATCAACCGAGCCTTTAAAACAAACACGATCTGTTTTGTTCTCAAATTGGTAATCGTACATCGGATCATAATAATCGACTAGCAACGTATTTACGACAGGTATAAAACCGTCCAACGAACCTGATTTTAAACGCTGTTCTATTGCTGATTCCATTTGATCTTTCGCTTCTTGATAACGTACTCCGCCCAAACGTTTTTGAATTTTACTAAGGCTGTTGAGTAAATGCTCTGATAGTTTAATAGCGCCTTTTTTCTCGCCATAAACTGAGTTGAAGTGTGTTTGGGTATCAACAATATATTCTTTGATGCTCACTTCATTACGCTCTTCTTGAGAAACTTCTAGCTTTACAAGAGGCGATTCTTGCATTGCATCGTACAAAGATTGAGGCACACCTACCGAGCCTACATTTCTTGCCTCATCTTCAATTACTAAAAACTTTGCACCTGCCGCCTCTTGTTTTAATAAATCAATCGCCAGCGCATTTTCAAAGTTGATCTGTGTCGGTTGTGGTGTTGCGGTTGGACCAAACGCGGAGCCACGATGATTTGCCAAACCTTCTAAATCAATACTATTATTCAGTTTTTTAAGCACACGTGTTTTGCCAGATCCTGTACGTCCACCAAGAACAACAATAGGTATTTCAGC
>CAYOHT010000012.1:1657-15387 GCA_964403815.1 uncultured Cocleimonas sp. | reverse complement strand
CACGTGTTTTGCCAGATCCTGTACGTCCACCAAGAACAACAATAGGTATTTCAGCCGAAATACGCTCAATGCTTTCAATTAAAAAACGGCGCATAGCTTTGTAACCGCCAGCTACGCGTGGATAATCTGTAGCTGTTTCATCCAATACCCACTGCTGGGATATTTGCGAACGTAAACCACCACGAAAACAATACAAGACACCTTGCGGGTTTTTATCAAAAAAATCTGCCCATGATTTTTTACGTTGCGCGCGACTTTCTTCTGTGACTAATTCCGCACCCAGTAAAATTGCCGCATCTTGCCCTTGCTCTTTATAACGAATGCCAACCGCTTCTCGCTCTTCATCCGTCATCAATGGAATATTGACAGCATTTGGAAATGCACCTTGCTCAAATTCAACAGGTGCGCGCACATCAAGCATCGGTGCATCATTCAAAAACAATGAGGCTAAATCATCAACTTGCGGATGCTCACCTTTGGGTAAGCCTTCTAGCTTTAAATCTGTCATATACTTTTAGCCTGTATTTTTAACGCAGAGGTAGCAGAGATTTCGCGGAGGTACGCAGAGGTAAACATTTATTCCTTAAAACCTAGTACTTTACGTTTCACCCCATTTTTTAAAAGAGAAACATTAAAGTTTATTAGTAACCCTACATTCCAGCCTCCCAATTTTAAATAAGTCAGCAACTGAGCCTCATGCACTGGCATCAACTTATCAACAGACTTTATTTCTATCACAACGCTATTTTCAATTAATAGGTCTAAACGATAACCACAATCTAACTTTGTTTCTTTGTACTCAACAGGAACAGAGATTTGACGTACGAATTGTATACTTCGCAGGCTTAACTCTTTACATAAACACTCTTCGTAAACTGATTCTAATAAACCTGGGCCTAAAACCCTGTGAACCTCTATGGCAGCACCAATAACTAATTCTGTAATATTATTTTGATTCATTTCTCTGCGCCCTCTGCGAAAACTCTGCCTCCTCCCTCTGCGTTAAACAATTTCTATCAATGCTTGTTGTGCATTTTTTTTCAATCTACCAATCTCTTTTAGAGACAAACCCGCTTTTTCAACTACTTTTAAAAACGCCGTCTCGCCTGATTCATCAACTGCCACCAACAAACCACCACTGGTTTGCGGATCACAAATAATTGATTGTTGCTCAGCGCTCATCTTGCTCAGGCAATGCCCATAGCTTTCAAAGTTACGTTCTGCGCCACCTGGCGAACAGCCTTGCGCGAGATAATCCAACACATGCGGCAGCAATGGGAGTTGATCATATTGAATTTCAGCCCGTAAACCGCTGCCCTCACACACTTCGCGCAAATGTCCACCCAAGCCGAAACCTGTTACATCCGTCATGGCTGTTACACAATCCAACACTGCTAGCTTTTCACCAATATCATTTAAAATGCACATAGTGTCTGGCGCAATGTGGGCGTGTTCTGGTTTAATCAATTTTTTCTTTTGCGCGGTTGACAGTATCCCCACGCCCAAAGGTTTGGTGAGATAAAGCTTGTTGCCTGCTTTTGCGGTGGAGTTTTGTTTAACGTGTTCTGTCGCTACCGTGCCTGTTACCGCCAGCCCAAAAATAGGCTCTGGCGCATCAATGCTATGCCCGCCTGCTAGTGACACCCCCGCATCTTTACACGCTTGCCTGCCGCCTTCGATAACTTGCTGCCCTACTTCGGCAGGCAATTTATCCAGCGGCCAACCAAAAATCGCAATCGCCATAATAGGCTTACCACCCATGGCGTAAATATCGCTGATCGCATTAGTTGCGGCGATGCGCCCGAAGGTAAAAGGATCATCCACAATCGGCATGAAAAAATCAGTGGTGCTGATAATTGCCGTGCCGTTGCCCAAGTCATAAACCGCCGCATCGTCGCGCGTACTATTCCCTACCAATAACGACTCATCAACCATTGGCGGGATTTCACTTTTGAGCATTACATCCAAAACAGCGGGCGATATTTTGCAACCACAGCCCGAGCCGTGACTGTACTCTGTCATTTTTATTTGGGAAATATCCATATCTTAGAAGAAGCTTAACTATAAAATAAGGGTGGAGTATACTTCCATTTATAAACTAAACAGGATTTTTTATGCCAACACTTCTTATCACTGGCGCTAACCGTGGCATCGGGCTAGAACTTTGTAATCAATACCTAACTGAAGGCTGGGAGGTTCATGCCTGTTGTCGTAATCCTAAAAAAGCGAAAGCACTCAATAAGCTTGCTGATAAAAATAAAGCACTCATCGTCCACGAGCTTGAGGTGACTAACTACGAGCAAATGGGTGCGCTTAAAAAAGCACTTAAAGGCAAGCCTGTTGATATTCTCCTCAACAATGCAGGCGTACATGCAATGGGTGCTTCTCAGTTTGGTAAAACAGATAATAAGGCGTGGGAAGAAGCGGTTGCCGTAAACCTAGTATCACCGATGAAAATGATGGAGCATTTTGTTGAAAATGTGGCAATCAGCGATAAAAAAATCATCGCAAGCATGAGCAGTAAAATGGGTAGCATGGATGATAATGGTTCGGGCGGCGCTTATGCCTATCGTGCTACTAAAGCGGCTTTAAATGCTGTGATGGTTAGTGCAGCACATGATTTACGTCATTTAGATATTACCGCGCTCATCCTTCACCCTGGTTGGGTGCGCACCGATATGGGCGGGCCGCATGGTGAGATTTCTGTAGAACAGTCTTGTACCATGCTGAGGAAAATATTGGGCGAGTGTGATATTACTGATAGCGGAAAGTTTTTTGATATTGATGGTAGTGTAATACCGTGGTGATCCGCAGAGTTAGTTTAGAAATCACTGGGACCCCTTCGACTCCGCTCAGGGAACGCCACATAGTACACCCCCCCACTTTTACATGATGGTATAAGCAAACGTGATGAAAAAACAAAAAGTCATTATCGGTATGTCTGGCGGCGTGGATTCTTCCGTCGCTGCGCTACTCCTGATTGAACAAGGCTACGAAGTCGAAGGCCTGTTTATGAAAAACTGGGAGGAAGATGACACCGAAGAATACTGCACCGCAACCGAAGATTTAGCCGACGCGCAATCGGTGAGTGATGCGCTCGGCATAAAATTGCACACCGTGAACTTTTCGGGTGAATATTGGGATAATGTATTCGAGTATTTCTTAGAAGAATACCGCTCAGGTCGCACGCCCAACCCCGACATCATGTGTAATAAAGAAATTAAGTTTAAAGCCTTTTTAGAATATGCACTTGGGCTAGGCGCTGAGTTTATCGCTACAGGGCATTACGCTCGTATCGACCGTTCTGGTTCAGAACTTAAAATGCTAAAAGGCGTGGATGAGAATAAAGATCAAACTTACTTTTTATATACCTTACAGCAAGACCAGTTAGCCAAGAGCCTCTTCCCTGTTGGCGAATTAGAAAAACCCAAAGTGCGCGAACTGGCACAAAGAGCAGGCTTTGATACCGCCAATAAAAAAGACAGCACAGGTATCTGCTTTATTGGTGAGCGTAAATTCACCGAGTTTTTACAACGTTTCTTGCCTGCTCAACCCGGTGAAATTATCACGCCCGATGGCGATGTGATCGGGCAACACCAAGGCTTAATGTATTACACTTTTGGGCAACGCCAAGGCTTGGGTATCGGCGGGCTAAAAACATCCAGCGAAGAGCCGTGGTTTGTGGTTGATAAAAACCTTGAAACCAATCAACTGATTGCCGCGCAAGGGCATAATCATCCGCTACTGCTTAAACAACAACTCAAAGCTTCACAGCTTCATTGGGTTGCTGGCAAAGCGCCTGCTGATGATTTTATCTGTAAAGCAAAAATCCGTTATCGCCAAACAGAGCAAAACTGTCATGTTTTAGTTAATGGTGATAAATGCGTTGTTTGTTTTGATGAGCCACAACGCGCTATTACGCCTGGTCAGTCTATTGTTTTTTATGATGATAATATTTGTTTAGGTGGTGGGATTATTGATGAAATGCAATCAACTTGTGCTTAGTGTTGTAAAGTCCATTTTGTAGGTTGGCGCTGAGGAACGAAGCCCAACATGACGTTGATCGTTGGGCTTCGTTCCAAATAGTTTCCCTTGTCTCAACCACTACTCCGTCTTGCTTCGCAAGGACTATGCATACTTTTTGGCTCTTGGTGAGCCTTAAAAAGCAACACCCCCCCACTTTTACATGATGAATAGATAAGCACATATAAAAAAGTTCTCTAATACTGTATTCTTCCCTTTTAGCTAAACTCTTGAGTATTAAAGTGGAATCAAACCTTGAAAATCGCACCATCGCACTTGCTGCACTCTTTCAATCAATAGAGGGAGTAAACCAAGTTTCCAATACAGGAAAGGTAGACGATGTACTTTACAACACGTGCATCAATAGCATATTAGAAGAGAACGCAAACGATGCCATCGATCTTTATGGATCAATAAGCAATCTGAAAGCTGGTCTCAGCTCTATGCTCTATCAACTTGGCGCAGGAACTCTTACACCTGATGGAAAATCCAAAGATATGGAATCCACACGCTATGCTTTGGGTTTGTTGCACCTAGAAAAGAAACTACACAACAACCCTGCGGTATTTGGAGAGGTTATTCAAGGCATTGAAGGCACGCAAAAAAAACTGGAGTTTTTTGATAAAGAACATGAAAACATCACCGCATCACTCGCTGATATTTATGCCAATACCATTAGCCATATTGGCCCAAAAATCATGGTGCAAGGTGATCAAACACATCTTGCCAATCCTAAAAATGCGGCAAAAATTCGTGCATTATTATTGGCAGGCATTAGAGCCGCATTGTTATGGCGACAGGCAGGTGGGACACGTTGGAAGCTTTTATTAGAGCGTGGCAAGTTACAGCAACAAGCTGATACTTTTTTATCGCAAATAAAATCATCATTGTGAGCGATGATACAAGCGTTGAGAGCTTGGTGTCTGATCCAGAAATGCTGTTAAAACTGTCTCGCTATAAGATGCCCTTTGGGAAGTTTAAAGGCTCGTTACTGATTGACTTACCAGAGCCTTATGTAATTTGGTTTGCGGGTAAGGGTTTTCCTGATAACGAGCTAGGAAAATTATTAGGCATTGTTCACACAATCAAAGTAAATGGATTAGAGTATTTATTTAAACCATTGCGCCAGTAGTACATACTATTGACAAAACACATACGTAGAAAGCACACCCCCCTAGTTTTACATGATGTTTATTCCTTATAGAAAACATCATGTAAAACTAGGGGGGTGTGCTCTGTAATCTTAATAAGATCTTTGGAAGAAAATATGCCAGCAAAAATCATCGACGGAAAAAAAGTATCAGCCGAAGTGCGTAATGAAGTTAAAGTTGCTGTTGAAAAGCGCATTGCCGATGGTAAGCGCCCCCCAGGGCTTGCAGTAATCCTTATTGGTGGCGACCCTGCATCTCATGTATACGTTGGGCATAAACGCAAAGCTTGTAAAGAGATAGGCATACTTTCACGATCATACGACTTACCGACAGAGACCACACAGCACGAGCTCATTTCACTGATTGATGAGTTAAACGCTGACCCTGTCATTGATGGCATACTCGTCCAACTTCCACTCCCAGAACATCTAGATACTTCGTTAGTGATTGAACGTATTCATCCCGATAAAGATGTGGATGGCTTTCATCCTGTCAATGTAGGGCGACTTGCCTTGCGGATTCCTGGGCTAAGACCTTGTACACCTTTTGGCATTATCCGTTTACTTGAATCTATTGGTGAGAAGTTTTACGGCAGTCACGCGGTTATTGTTGGCGCATCCAATATCGTTGGTCGCCCGATGATGCTTGAATTATTACTCGCAGGTTCGACCGTCACCGTGTGCCATCGCTTCACAAAAAACACCCCTGAGTTAGTAGCGCAAGCAGATATTGTTGTGGTTGCCGTTGGAAAAACAGGTTTAGTAAAAGGCGAATGGATAAAGCCAGGCGCAACCGTTATTGATGTGGGTGTAAATCGATTAGAAAATGGAAAACTAGCAGGTGATGTTGAATTTGAAAAAGCAGCAGAACGGGCGGAGTGGATTACGCCAGTACCTGGTGGTGTTGGGCCAATGACGGTTGCTATGCTGATGAAAAATACGCTTACTGCTTGTGAGAAGCATCAGTTTTAAAGACTACTTTTTGCCACGGAACCCACGGAAGGACACGGAAAAAAGATAAAAACAAAAAAATCATGTAAAAGCGGGGGGGTGCATTGGTATAAGGTAAAGAGAATACGTCATTCTGGTGCATACCAGAATCCATGTTCGATCTTTATTAACATATTGTTTGAAATGGATACCGGCATTCGCCAGTATGACTGGTAGTGTGTTTTGTCTTTTCTCCGTGTCCTTCCGCGTGCTTCCGTGGCAAAAAAATCTTTTGGCATTAATAACCACCCACAAAAAAGCCCAGCACAAGGCTAGGCTTTCAATCAAACTATACGACCTAATTTACTTAGGACAAGCTTTTTGATTACCAGGCACCTTACCCGACAGCTTTAAGAATTTTTCAAACGGAGTCATTACTTTCATTGCTTCCATTTTTGGCCCGCTAAATCTGAGCTTGCCAGACATCATTGCACCCATTGCGCCACAACCAAATGAACCTCTGCCCATGCAATTCCAGTTCTTATCGGTTGCATGCATAAGATAATCAACTCTCATGTTCATCTTTTTACCATCAGGCTTGCCACCATAAATACACATGGCTTTTCCACCTTTGTCGGCAATAGTTAGTTGTATCTTAGTTTTCACGCCACAGCTACTACGGTACATTTGAACTAGCTTATAACCTCTACCTGCATTATTGCTGACCCATTTTGACTCGTGCTTACTGCCTAACTGCGTTGTAAGCACAGCACTTTTATTCCAAGCATTACAGGCTTGCTTCGCCCATGCTGCATCCATATATTCAACTGCCATCAACGATGTTGATGCTAAGCTTAATGCTAAAATGACTCCTGTCTTTTTAAGCATTTTTTCCTCCTTGATACTTCATAAAAATTAAACCAAAAAAAAGCGAGCTATAAGCTCGCTTTTTAAGAACACTAACTTTAAAACTGTTTGCTATATGCAATACCAAGTGCATGCTGATTCATTTCTAAATCATACTGTTGTGGTATTGGCGCTGTCATTGCATCACCTTTGAGCGTAGTAGAAAAAGTCCTAATGTAAGCTGCAGAAATACTTGAGTGTTTATTTAACTTCTTCTCAAAGCCAAGAGACAGATGATTTTCTGTAATCCCAGGTGCGAGTAAATTTAGATTAGTACCTTCCGCTGATATAGGATTCTTACCGTGATTCAAACCAGCCATTAATGCAAGTTTAGGATTAAGCTGATGCTTTACACCAATTTTATATACTGTTTGGTCTTCCCAACCAAAACCAACATCACCACCAACCTGACGACTTCCAGGAATTATATTAGGTGAATTTCCTGTTCCTGCTACATCAGAATAAAAAACATGTTTCACATCCATTGCAATTGTAGTTTTAGGGCTAGCTTTAATACCTAAACCAATAGAAACTGCGGCGGGCATATCTAAGTCGCCCCCATTTGTTAATAAACCAGCATATTTCTTCATCTTACCCATATCAACTTTTGATCGATATACCGCACCAGCCATGACCTTATCTGTTAACTGCCCCTGCCAACCAACAGTTAAACCAATACCTGACGAAGAATCTACACCTCTACCAGATACAGCTGTTGGATCCGTTGTAAATGCCGGGTTTTTAAAAAAATCCAGACCTTGTGCTTTAAACCTTTGATGAACTAAATTTGCAGCAATACCAATACTATGCTTTTTATTAATTTTTATTCCTATCGTTGGCGCAATAACGAGTTGTTCTAAGTTAATACTAGGGCTTTCTCCAGTACCACCCGCATTGAATGGATTCCCATTAAGTAATGGAGGGTTTGAACCACTGTATTTTGTATTCATACCACCAGCACCATATACAGCGACACCAAAAGATTTATTGCCCCCACGAGGCTTCATCTTGTAACCCGACTCAGGAATTAAAAAATAATCTCTGCCATTACCATCAAACGTAGCTCCACCGAAGGCTGCTTTTTGTGTTCCCTTTTTTTTAGGGTTAAACAGCTCAATACCAACATCAAGACCACTAGGTACATTATTAATACTTGCAGGGTTAGTTGCCATACTCATCGTATTTTGTGGATTTGCAACGGCAGCCCCACCCATGGCTTTATGCACCATACCCAAACCTGTAGCTTCGATACCATTAGTTGCATACGCAGCGGGGGCGATTGCTAGTGTCAACGCGCTCACTAACAGCGTTTTTTTGAATATATGTTGCATGCTTCTCTCCATTTGTTTATTTGGTTTTTATTTCGTCGTTATTGTTCAAAAGTTGCCCAGAAATAGAGGGTTTTTGATAATGGCAGATAGTACTTACTATTGTCAACCTGAAATGCTACTTAAGTTATTGATTTATATTAATTAATTACAATATGATAATAAACTAATGTATAAGCCATACTTGATCAAAATATTTATTTGTTTATCTCTTTAAGAGCAAATACTATACCTACACTATCTTAAGAAGCTGATCATCTATGTCTCACATGCAATTTAAACTCATAAATTCTGATACCTCTGAAAATAACAACGCCCGACGTGGGCAATTAGCATTCCCACGTGGCACAATTGAAACACCTGCTTTTATGCCTGTTGGCACATACGGAACGGTTAAGTCGATGAAGCCTGAAGAGCTTGAGGGCTTAGGCGCTGAAATTATCTTAGGTAATACCTTTCACCTTATGCTTCGCCCTGGCACTAAAATTATTCAAGCACATGGCGATTTGCATGATTTTATGCATTGGGATAAGCCTATTTTGACCGACTCAGGAGGGTTTCAAGTTTTCTCTCTTGCTAAGATGCGTAAGATTACTGAAGAAGGCGTGCATTTTAATTCACCTGTAAACGGTGAGAAATTTCTTATGACTCCTGAATCTTCAATGCAAGTTCAGCGTGAGCTAGGCTCTGATATTGTTATGATTTTTGATGAGTGTACGCCCTACCCTGCCAGCTTAACTGAGGCGCGCGAGTCGATGGAGTTATCACTTCGCTGGGCAAAGCGTAGCAAACAAGCACACGAAGGCAATGAAGCGGCTTTATTTGGCATTGTCCAAGGCGGCATGCACGAAGCGCTACGCAAGCATTCTGCTGAAAACTTAATGGATATTAATTTTGATGGCTATGCCATTGGCGGGCTATCAGTCGGCGAGCCAAAAGAAGACCGTGACCGCGTATTAGAAGCCACAACACCGTTATTGCCTGAAGATAAGCCACGCTATTTAATGGGCGTAGGGAAACCTGAGGATATTGTAGAATCAGTCAAGCGTGGCGTTGATATGTTTGATTGCGTGATTCCCACGCGTAATGCGCGCAATGGCTTTATATTTACACGCTTTGGTAGGCTCAATATCCGTAACAGTAAACATCAATTGGATACTGGGCCTATTGATGATCAATGCAGCTGTTATACCTGCCAGAATTATTCGCGCTCGTATCTAAGGCATCTTGATAAGTGTAGCGAGATGCTAGGCGCGCACTTAAACACCATTCACAATTTGTATTATTACCAAGAGTTGATGCGCGGGATTAGGAAGTCTATCGAAGATAATCGCTTTGATGATTTTGTTGCTGATTTTTATGCCTTAAGAAACCAAGGGGATAATCAATAAAAAGCACACCCCCCCACTTTTACATGATGTTTCCTATATATACAAAACATCATGTAAAAGTGGGGGGGGTGTATCAGCAATATCTATTCAACTAAAAATCACAGGCACAAAAAAGCCGCAAAATTTGCGGCTTTTTTGTTAGGTAAACTAGATGTTGCCTACATTACACCAAGCTTCTCTAGTACATCAATAGTCAATCCACCTGTTGCCATTCCGTTTTCTTTCTGGAATCTTTCAACAGCTTTCAAAGAACCTTTACCAAAGTTACCATCAACAGTACCTTCGTAAACGCCTGCATCTTTTAATGCTTGTTGGATTTTCTTGTTTATATCTGCACCCATGTTTGTCTTACACAAAACTCTGCGCCACTCTAAACGTTCACTAGAAACTTTAGAACGCTTCTCAACGGTTGCAAACTCAGCGGCAACTTTTGTGCGGATCTCTTCAGCAGGTGTTGCAACATTGCTTACTTTGATCAATTTAGCTACTGGCTCTACCTTCTCTTCTTCAACCGTTGCAGCCGTATCAATGACTAACTTCTTAATCTTAGCAAATTTTGCAGGAACTTCTTTCAAACATATCTGGTTACCTGTGTAAGTACCTTCGCCTTCCGTACCTGTTGCTCTCCATGTAAATGCTGCATCAGAAACTCTGTTTGTTAAGGTTACTTTTTTGTATTCTGCAGGAATTTTAACTTTATCAACGGTAGCATCAGAAACCAACTTGCTGATTTTGATTGCTTTAGTTTCTTCTGGCACTGCTACAAGATCAATACTTGATGGTGTTTTAAGTACCGTCTTTTTAATAACTTTATATTTCGCAGGCACTTGAATCAAACACATGATCTCGCCTGTAGAGTTATCAATTTTTGTGATTGGGCCGTCACCTTTTTTCCAAACCGCTTTAGCTGGCTCAATTTCAATTTTTTCTTCAACAACTTCGTATTCAGCTGCTTTGTAGACTTTCTTTTTACTAGCCTGTGTAACAACAACTGTCTCTTCTGCTTCTTCAAATTGAGCAGCAGCTACTTTAATTTCTTCAGACTCTTCTTTTACAAGAACGTCTTTTTCAGTTTTTTCGTACTTAGCAGCGACATAGTATTCTTGATAACAAGAACCCACAGCAGCACTCGTAATGTCGATACCGTTAGTTTTAGCACCTGCTAATAAAGCAGGGCTTGCTGGAATGCCTTTTTTCAATCCTGTCACCCAAGTCGTACTCGCTTTTGAGATTTCAACTTCTTCAAATTCTTCACGAAATTTAGCAGGAATAACTTTAATTTTTGTAAAGCCTTCTTTTGCTACGATTGACTTTTCAGCTGTATCAAATATAGCTGCTTTAATCTCAATCTGCTCAGACTCAGGCTTAACCATAACCTCTTCTGTTTTAGTATCGTATTGTGCTGGCACGATAACTTTAGCAAAACACTCACCAGGCTTTGCATCTGGCAACGTATTGGTTGCATCAACTCTACTTTCTTTTTTCTCTTCGTGAGAGGCTGCCATAGCCTGTGTCGCTGGAAGCAATAGAGCCAATACGGCTGCTGAAGCAAAACTTTTATTGAACATTTGAAACTCCTTGATTTTTATTGTAGTACTCATTGTACTAACCCCAACTAGAAATTATTTCTAATCATATACTCAAAAAATGAGCTACTTTAAAACTAATACCGAAGGATAATCCATTCGTCCGCAATGAGCAACCGTCTATCACTTATAAAATTAACAACTTATTTGATATTGTTAAAGCACACCCCCCCCACTTTTACATGACATATAGCTATTTTCACACGTAACGAAAGGGTGATTTGTAAAGTCAGCAATGATACTGATAGATAGAAACTATAAACTGGCTTTAATTGCTCTTAAACAAAGCGCCATTAAAGTTCCAGGAAGAATACCAAGTGCTAATACAGCTAAACCGTTAACACTTAGCAATATTGTAAAATCCCATTGAACAGATGCTGATGTGGTGGTTTCATCATCTGGCTTATCAAAGTACATAAGCTTTATGGCACGCAGATAATAATAAGCACCAATCACGGACATCACAACACCAAACACCGCAAGCCAAATCACATTAGCATCGACCACTGCTGTTATTACGGATAGCTTGGCGTAAAAACCAACCGTGGGTGGAACACCTGCCATAGAAAATAAAAATAACATCATCATGAAAGCAACCCACGGATGACGAGTACTTAGACCTTTTAAGTCTGCAAGTTGGTCCGCCTCATAACCTTCTCGGCTTAAATAAATAACCACGGCAAAACCACCCATAGCTATAATGGCGTAAGTGATAATGTAGAACATTGAAGCGGCATAACCTGCTTGTGTGCCCGCCAATATACCCATCAAAACAAACCCCATGTGTGAGATTGTTGAGTAAGCGAACATACGTTTAATATTGGTCTGCGCGATGGCGATGATATTACCTGCCAGCAATGACAGTGCCGCCAATAAAGACAGTATTTGTTGCCAGCCTTGAACCATGTCGCCCAAGCCCTCAACCAATAGGCGAATAATCATTGCGAATGCGGCAATCTTGGGCGCTGTCCCTAAAAATAATGTCACCGCAGTTGGCGCACCATCGTAAACATCTGGCACCCACATATGAAAAGGCACAACGCCGAGTTTGAAACCTAAGCCAACAATAATGAAAGACAAGCCGAGCAATAAGCCTACATTCTCCATGACAGGGGGTGTCGACATATAGGTCGCAATATGATCAAGGTGCAAACTACCACTCACGCCGTAGATAATCGACATTCCGTACAGCAACATACCAGATGCAATTGCACCTAGTACAAAGTATTTCATTGCAGATTCTGAGGCGCGCCCATCATTACGCCTGAAAGCGACCATTGCGTACATCGCCAGTGAAAGTAGCTCTAGACCTAAGTAAATCAACAACATGGTTTGTGCTGAAACCATAATCATCATGCCTAAGACGGCAAACAGTGTTAGCGTAAAGTATTCGCCCTTATACATATCCCGTTTACTTAAATATTCACGCGAATAAACAAGCACACCAGATGTCACCAGCAAGATAGAAATCTTTAAAACTTGCGCCATTGGGTCAAGCACAAACATATCACTAAAAGCAGTGATACTCATTTTCCCTGTCGCTTGAACAGACTCTGCAATAATGGCATTCATCTGATCAGTGCCAAAGAAAACCAATGCCGCTGTAGCTAGTAGAACTATTTGTGTTAACAAATAGGTAACAAAACGTTGTGAGTCTTTAATAAACAAGTCAGCTAATAAAACAAAACAAGTACCCGCTAGCAAAAACATTTCTGGCGTTGCCAACATGATATTTGGCAATTGAAATTGCATTGGAATTAGTGAAAATAACAGCATCTTAATTTACCAACTTACTGGTTGTTGCTTGTTCTATGACATGCACTAAAGAATCATTCATCACATTGATAAGTGGTTCTGGCCACAAACCTACGGCTAGTACGAAGAATGCTAAAATAGAAAGAATCAAAGTTTCTCTCTTATTTATATCATTCAACTCTGCCACTTGATCATTAACAACCGCACCGAAAATAACGCGTTTAACTAACCATAATGTATAAGCCGCACCAACAATTAATGTTGTAGCGCCTAAGAATGCAATCCAGAAATTTGCTTTAAAGCTGGCAAGAATAACCATGAACTCGCCCACAAATCCTGATGTGCCTGGCAAGCCTGTATTTGCCATTGCAAATAAAACGAAGAACGCAGCAAACCAAGGCATACGATTTGAAACACCACCGTAAGCGGTAATTTCACGGGTATGCATCCTGTCGTATAACACGCCAATACAAAGGAACATCGCGCCAGAAATGAATCCGTGTGAAATCATTTGCACCATGCCGCCCTGCATTCCCATCAAAGCACCTTCGCTACTGCCTGTGGCTTTTAAAATCGGGAATAATAAGAAGAAACCTAAGGTTACAAAACCCATATGAGCGATAGATGAATACGCCACCAGCTTTTTCATATCGCTTTGCAC
>CAYOHT010000012.1:0-1557 GCA_964403815.1 uncultured Cocleimonas sp. | reverse complement strand
TTAATCGTTGCGTAAATACGGTTATCACCACCCCAAATACCAATGACGATAAACATCGGTATCAGCATGGCTTCAAAGAACACATAAAACAGCATGGCATCTTGTGCAGCAAAAACACCGTTGATAATACCTTCCATAATCAGGAATGCAGCCATATATTGCGAAGGCTTGTGCTTTATGACGTCCCAACCTGCCAACACAATCAATACTGTTGTAAATGTGTTTAGCAAAATGAGCGGCATGGAGATACCATCAACGCCCAAATGGTAATTGATTTTGAATGTCTCAATCCACGGTAGTAATTCAACAAACTGGAGTTGGTAGCCTTTTGCATTAAAGCCTGTCCACAGCAATAAACTAATCGCAAACGTGAGTAAGCTTACAACCAAAGCTATAGGACGAGGAGCAAACTTATCCCCTGTAAATAGCATTAGCAAGCCGCCAAGAATAGGCAGCCAAATCAGGATGCTGAGTAAATAACCATCAAACATACTTCGCCCCCCATAGTAGCCACGTCATAATGGCTAATACGCCAAGAATAATTGAGAAGGCATAATGATATAAATAACCTGTTTGAATATGACGTGCCACGGATGAAAACCAGCCTGTTACTTTTGCCGAACCGTTAACCATTAATCCATCAATTAAGAAACGATCGCCTGCCGCCCATAAGCCCTTGCCCAAAGCAAGCGCTCCGCCCGCAAAAACAGCCATATTAAACTCATCGGCAAAATATTTTTTATCTAAGATGGTATGAACGAAACGGAATTTATCATAAGCAAATTGTGCGATTGATGGTTTCTTCATATAAATAAACCATGCACTAAACAAGCCTGACATTGCCAACCAAAATGCTGGGGTAAATATTGCATGCGTCAACAAATCCCATGCTCCATGATAATGGTGTTTTAGTGTTTCAATCGCGGGATGAACACTATCAACATGGATAACACCTTCAAAGAAATTACCCAGCACCATTGGGTTGACAAGATAACCCGAAAGTACCGCTGGAATTGCCAGAGCAATCAAAGGCCATGTAACAACCCTTGCTGGCTCGTGTAAATGTGATTTAGTTTCCTCATCCATGCGCTCTTCTCCATGGAATACCAAGAAGAACATTCTAAAACTATAAAATGCTGTTACAAACACACCGAGTAAAACCATCCAGTACGCATAGGTAGCCCCTGGTAAAGTTGATGCATGTACCGCCTCAATAATTAAATCTTTTGAGAAAAAACCTGAGAAGAATGGAAAGCCGATTAATGCCAATGATCCAATCAATGAAGTCCAATAAGTGATTGGTAGATACTTCTTCAAACCACCCATTTTACGAATATCTTGCTCATGGTGCATAGCAATAATGACCGACCCTGCCGCCAAAAATAATAACGCTTTGAAGAAAGCGTGTGTCATGAGATGAAACACACCTGCGCTATAAGCAGATGCACCTAGTGCAACCGTCATATAACCCAACTGAGAAAGCGTTGAATATGCAACGACACGTTTAATATCATTTTGTACAATTCCAATCAGCCCCATAAAAAATGCCGTGGTTGC
>CAYOHT010000011.1:2143-17917 GCA_964403815.1 uncultured Cocleimonas sp. | reverse complement strand
CTGGTGATTTAGAAAATATCACAGCAACCATCACGGGTGGAACAAGTGGCGTGGTTAATATTGCAGGTCAGAATGTTACCAGCGCAGGATTTGATCTTAATGCAGGTGCAACAGCAACATTGACGATTACAGCGACTGTTAAGTAATTTACTTATGGGCGGGCATGTAATGCCTGCCCACTTTAGTAAGTTACCTAGCCACGTCGGCAAAAAGATGTCGACATAATTGAGTTCACCATTTGGAAAAAACATCCAAATGGGAAGCTCACTAAATAATAAAAACAAGCATAGTATGAACAATTCTTACAACAGCTTTATTAAGAGTATCAACCCTCTTTCAGATAGTGTAAAAGGGCTTAATGCCCTTTCGCAGTGTCTGGCCGTGCTTGCCTGTATTATTTTCTACGCAGGTATAATCAGTTTCAGCGCGCCTGTTTACGCTGAAACAATTATTACCAATACCGCCACGGCAAACTATTCCATTAATGGCACAACACATCAGTTATCAGACAGCGTTCAATTCACAAAAGATACCGTTGTCACACCTTCTGATGTCATCACATTAAGCAAACAAGCGAGCACACCGAATGTTTCTACGGGTGATACGCTGACTTATACTTTAACGGTAGCTAATCCAAATAATCATGCTTTAAATAATGTACGTATTCAAGATACGCTTCCAGCAGGTCTTAACTTTCAAGCAGGGACAGCCAAGCTAAACAATGCAAATCTAAATAATAGCCAAGTCACTTACTCTGGTTCTCAGCTCTCTTTCACGTTAGGAAATATGCCAGCCAATACAAGTTGGACGGTTACTTATGATGTGGATGTAAATACTAGCGGTGCAGTGACTAATCGTGCAGTTGCAGAATCAGATACAGCAACCTCTTCACAAGCACAAGCAACGGTAAATGTTGCACTGCGTACACCGTCTACCATTACTTTCCTAAAAATTAATGAAAATGGAACAAACCAGATCATTCGCCCTACTGCTTACAATAACAATCAAAGCGGCGGAACAGGCTGGCAGGAAGTGAATACCATTACACTAGCGGACGGCTCAACCGTAAGCTTGCCAAACCCTCAGCCTTTAATTGATGCGTCTCAGTACTCGTTATTAGACCCGATAGTTATTCAGTTAGAAGACCTAGACCAGAATACCGATCCCAATGTGATTGAGACAGTCATTGTTACTGTCACGGTTCCTGGCACAAATGATACCGAGGTTTTATTGCTCCAAGAAACATCACCAAACTCTGGCATATTCAGAGGCATACTGCTTACAACCTCTAACCCTGCCAGCGTACAAGATGGTGTACTATCGCTGCAAGAAGGTAACCAAATCAGCGTAAACTACCAAGATGCTGAAGACCAAACAGACACTACAGCAACGGCTGCTTTAGTTGTTCTTGATACTGGCGTTGCATTAACTAAAACGGCAGATAAAGAAACGGCATCCATAAGTGAGTTAGTTCGCTACACCCTAAAGTTTCGCAATAGCACTAACTTTTCAATATCGAACCTTAAGCTAGTCGATACTTTACCGCTAGGTTTTCGATACATGCCTAACACCGCTAGTTTAAATGGTGCCTTACTTAATAGCGGTGTAACCACCAATGGTCGTACTCTAAACATGAATCTTGGTGACATGGCTGTTGGACAGGTATGGACCATTGAATACCTCACAAAAATCACCGCAGGCGTGCAAATTGGCAAGGCCATTAACAATGCCTACTTGAGTAGCGATAACTTCAAGTCGAATATAGCCCATGCAACTGTTGTTATTAAAGATGACCTGATGCGTAGCAAAAGCATTCTGACAGGTCGCGTATATATTGGTTGTGAAACAGGAAAAAATTCCAAAGTCTTAAAAGATGCTCGTATCTTTAATGAAATAGGTCGTAGCGTATTAAGTGATGAAGAAGGCTTCTGGCATATGGAAGGTGTTCAAGCTGGCGTGCATGTGTTGCAACTTGATGAGTTAAGCCTAAGCACAGCAACTGAAACTTACGAACCAATCATCTGCCAAGGCACAACAAGACATGCGGGTAACGCAAGATCACAGTTTGTTACTTTACAGGCAGGCTCTTTATGGCATGTAGATTTTCACGTTACTAAGAGTTTAAAAGCACACCCCCCCACTTTTACATCATCGAAGCAAAATACGCTAGACGATGCCAAGGAAATAGACCCATCAAAAACCTATGGCAAAGAATATTTAAAAACAGCGCCAGAAGGCTTTGACATACTCTGGCCTAAAGACAATTTTGTGCCTGCTGTAGCTTCAACTAGAATCATTATCAAAAGTTCACCACAGCACAAGGTTGAACTCCTTCTCAATGGAGAAAAGGTTAGCCCTTTAAATTATGATGGTAGTAGCACTAATGAATCGCGCACCGTAACGATTCGCCGTTGGAAAGGTGTTGATATTAATATCAACAATAGAAACAATCGTTTACTGGTTATTCTAAAAGATAAATCAGGTAAAGAAATTGCCAGAAAAACGCGCACCATTCACTTCTCAGGTGAGCCAGCCAGTGCTGAATTTTTACCAGAAGAATCTATTCTGGTTGCTGATGGAAAAACCATTCCTGTGATTGCGCTACGCATTAAAGATCAAGATGGCTTCCCTATGCGCGCTAATACACACGGCTACTTTAGCCTTGGCAAAGGCCCATTCCAAGTTAAAACATTGAGCGAAACCAAGGATGTTTTGAATCTCAATGAATCGCTTGGGGGTAACTATAAATACCATATTGAAGAAAATGGCATCGCTAGAATTGAGTTAAACCCTACGACTCAATCAGGCGAAGTAGAACTCATTGTGAAGTTTGCTAACACCAATAATAAAAAGAGTAAGACGATAAAAGCGTGGTTAAAGCCTCAGCTTCGTGACTGGATTTTAGTCGGACTAGCCGAAGGCACTATTGCTCACAAAACCGTTAGTGGCAATATGAAGACATTAACAGATCTTAATAAATCTGATGACTTCTACAAACGTGGTCGCGTAGCCTTCTATGCAAAAGGACAGATTAAAGGTAAATACTTACTAACCGTGGCTTACGATACGCATAAGGCAAAGCAAGAGGTAGGCTCTCAGCTCAATGGCAATATTGACCCAGATGCGTGGTACACAATTTATGGCGACAACAGCAATAATCAATACAATGCGCCCAGCTCGCGCAAGCTCTACCTTAAGGTTGAGAAAGAGAATTTCTACGCCGTATTTGGTGATTTTAATACTGGATTAACTGTAACCGAACTAGCCAAATACGAGCGTACCCTCAACGGCATAAAGTCAGAATACAAAGGCAAACGCTACAGCTATAACGCATTTATTAGTGAAACCAGCAACAATCATCATCATGAAGAAATCCCGGGAGATGGCACATCGGGCTTGTACCATTTAAGCGCTGGAATCATTCCTAACAGCGAAACAATTAAAATTGAAGTGCGTGATCGTTTTCATTCTGAGCAGATCATCCAAAGCCGTACTTTATCGCGCTATCAAGATTACGATATTGATTATAATGCAGGCACTCTATTCTTTAAATTCCCTATTACAGGGCGCGACCGTAACTTCAATCCACAACTGATTATCGTTGACTATGATAGTGAAACGGACAATAACAAAGAAATCGTAGCAGGTGGGCGCGTTGCCGTAACAACAGACGATGACAAGTTAGAAGTGGGCTTAAGCGCCATTCATATTGGAAAAGACAAAGCAAAAGATGATTCATTAGTAGCTATCGATGCACGTTACAAAATCACAAAAGACACCGTGATACGTGCAGAAATAGCCCAATCAAAGACGGCCAAAAGCCAATATAATCCCGTCAATGCAGAAATACTTGAGCTAGAAAAACAAATTGCCAATATGGAAGCACGTCTATTCTATAGCAAGCAAGATGAGAACTTTGGTATTGATTCGCAAGCCAGTGAAAGTGGCACAAAGAAAATCGGCGCAGAAGTTAATTACAAGATCAATGATAAAACCAGTATTAATGCTGAGATATCGCAGCAAGATAACCTGAGCAATGATAATAAAAGACAATTAGCGGAAGTGGGTGTTAAGCACAGATATGAGCAAGTTGAAGTTAATGCTGGCTTACGTCATAGCAAAGAAAAATTAGCCGATGCAGGTGTTCATAAAACGGTTACCAACGACACAATTCTTGTTGGTGGAAGTTATACCACCAAGAACGGCAAGGTAACTTACCGAGCCAATATAGAAGAAAACATAAACTCTTCAAGCAGTACTGGAATAGAGGAACGTAGCCCTAACCGTAAAACCGTTGGTGTGGATATCAAGATTACAGAAGGTATGAGTGTTTTTGCAGAGCATGAGCTAACAGAAACTAATGACATCAAAACGCAAAGCTCCCGCGTGGGTGTCAGTCAATCGCTTTGGAAAGGCGCAAAAGCCAAAACAACCTACACCAAAGAACGCACGGATCAAGGTCAGCGAGATTATGCAACGCTTGGACTTAGTCAGCGTGTGAAAATATCTAAATATCTTCATGCGGATATTAGTGTTGATCATGCAAAAACCATTAAAGGTTCACAGAAACGTTTCAATGAAAATGAGCCAGAAGTACAAGGCTCGCAACGCGATGACTACACAGCATTTTCTGTGGGCATGGGTTCACAAATAAAGGATTGGAGCTGGTCAGGACGTTTTGAACTTCGTGAAGGTGATATTACCGACAAAACCAACCTTAACTTGGGACTTATCCACCAACTAAAAAATGGCAAACAAGTCAGTGCAAAGTTTGATTACAACGAAAGTGAAGACAACCTAGGAAACTTTGAAAAGACAACCAAGCTAAGTATTGGAACAGCATGGCATCCTAAAGAAAAAGACTTTGTCTTCTTTAGCCGCCTTGATTTAATTGACGAGAAGTCTAACGTGATTGGTGTTGATGCAACAAATACAAACACCAAGAAAGTTGTTCACAATATGCACTACAACCACCAGCTTAATAAGAAAACCCAGATCAGCCTGCATCACGGCATTAAACACGTGATCAGCACCAGCGAACAAACCAAGCACAAAACAACGATAGATACGGGAACAGTAGAAATTCGCCGTGACATAAGTAAAAAATGGGATATTGGCGCACGAGCTGGTTATTTACATGATTGGTCTGGTGGCACAACTGAAACTGTTGCAGGTGTCTCTGTTGGTGTAACGCCCGCTAAAAATGCAAGAGTAGAAGCTGGTTACAACTTTGAAGGCTTTGATGATGAAGACTTTGATGATAATAACTACAAGCGCAAAGGTGCTTTCCTAAGCTTTGAGTACAAGTTTGATCAAAATAGTTTTTCTGGTAAGGATTTGCCTGTTCGCCGATCGCCAAAAAATAAAGAACAAAATCAAACTAAAACAACAAGTAACCCGCTATAAAAAGCACACCCCCCTAGTTTTACATGATGTTTATACGTTTAAAAACATCATGTAAAACTAGGGGGGTGTGCTTTTTAATTAGTTTATTCCACTTCTAATCGACTTACATTTCTATAACCTTTGGGCAATAACTTACCGCGCTTTCCACGTTCGCTTTGGTATTCTATAAGCTCAGCACCTTGAATAGTTTTATGTTTTTTACCTGCATGAACAATCAGCTTTGCGCCTTGTGCAAGCGCTATCATAGCGACTACTTTTTCTTCACCTGATTTTAGCTTTTTACTGGGTACATTAATGATTTTATTGCCTTTTCCTCTTGATAACTCGGGGATTTCTTTGGCATCAATAACTAATAAATGACCTTCTGAGGTGACTGCGGCAATCATATCCGTTTCAATATCGGTGACTTGAGAAGGACAAGTAATTTCAGCACCTGCTTTGCCTAAACTTACCGTTGCTTTACCTGCTTTTGCACGGCTTAACATATCTTCGAATTTACAGATAAACCCGTAGCCAAAACTGCTTCCTAATAAAAACAGTTGCTCGTTACCTTTATTAGAGCTTGCCATAATAGCCGATTTAAAGCTCGCGCCCTCGGCTGGTTTAAAACGCCCACTAAGAGGGTCACCCTGACCTCGTGCGGAGGGCAAAGTATGCGCGGGGAGCGTATAGCTTCGCCCTGTGCTATCGAGTAGCACCACATTTTGATTGGAACGTCCTAGCGCTGAGGACTGATATTTATCGCCTTGTTTGTAGCTGAGTGCGTTCGGATCTATATCGTGACCTTTAGCGGCACGTATCCAACCCATTTCAGATAATACCACCGTGACAGGCTCGGACGGAATAAGCGCTGTTTCATCTAGCACTTGTGAGGCTTCGCGTACTACGATAGGCGAACGACGATCATCACCGTATTTTTCGGCATCTTCTTTAAGTTCTTTGCGAATTAACGCCGTAAGCTTTTTAGGATTATCCAACAAACCTTGTAGCTCATCACGTTCTTTAATTAGTTCTTCTTGCTCGGCGCGTATTTGGAATTCTTCCAGCTTAGCCAAATTGCGTAAACGTAAGTTAAGAACAGCTTCTGCTTGAATATCGCTTAACGAAAAGCGTTCCATCAAAACAGGCTTTGGCTCATCATTTTCGCGGATGATTTTGATAACTTCATCAATATTAAGATGTGCCGTCAATAAGCCTTCTAAAATATGCAAACGCTCTAAAACTTTATTTAAGCGCCATGTGATACGACGAACTACGGTCGCACGGCGAAATGCTAGCCATTCGGTCAAAATGGCTTTAAGGTTTTTAACCTGCGGTTTACCGTCTGTGCCAATCATATTCATGTTGACGCGGTAATTGCGTTCTAAATCCGTAGAGGCAAATAAATGCGACATCATTTGCTCTACATCAACACGATTTGAGCGTGGTGTTATCACTAATCGCGTTGGGTTTTCGTGGTCCGATTCGTCACGCAGATCTGCTACCATAGGCAACTTTTTAGCCCGCATTTGCATGGCAATTTGCTCTAGCACTTTTCCGCCCGATGTCTGAAATGGCAAAGCAGTGATAATAATATCGCCGTTTTCTTTCTCCCACACCGCGCGCATTTTCACGCTACCTTTGCCGTTTTCGTAAATGGCGCTGATCTCTTCAGGCGTGCTAATTATTTCGGCGTTTGTTGGGTAGTCTGGTGCTTTAACAAACTCACGTAACTCATCTAAACTACTGGTTTTTTTCTTTAAGAGCTGCAAGCACGCATTAACCACTTCACGTAAATTATGCGGTGGAATATCGGTCGCCATTCCTACGGCAATACCTGATCCACCGTTTAATAAAACATTGGGTAAACGTGACGGCAGTAGCGATGGCTCTTGTAATGTGCCATCAAAGTTATCCACCCATTCAACCGTACCCTGTCCTAATTCTTGCAATAATACTTTTGCATAGGCCGTGAGGCGAGATTCAGTGTAACGCATGGCGGCGAAGGATTTCGGATCATCCTGCGAACCCCAGTTTCCCTGCCCGTCTACCAACGGATAACGATAAGAAAATGGTTGCGCCATCAATACCATCGCTTCATAACAGGCAGAATCACCGTGCGGATGAAACTTACCCAACACATCACCAACAGTACGTGCTGATTTTTTATGCTTGGATGCGGCAGACAAACCAAGCTCAGACATCGCATAAACGATACGACGCTGAACAGGCTTTAAACCGTCGCCAATATTGGGGAGCGCACGGTCTAAAATAACGTACATGGAATAATCCAAATACGCTTTTTCGGTATAAGCCTCTAGCGGGATGCGTTCAATGCCATCGTGATCGCCTGGCCCTCCGCCATCGCCACCCATTTTATCTAGGTTGAGAAGATCCAATTGTGTTTTGTCTACCATGCTTTTAAAAACGTCCCCAAGTGTGCTTTTTTCATATTTTGCGATTCTAAAGCATCGCGCAGTAAAGTAAATTCTTGTTCTAGTTGCTCGTGATTTAACTCATTGCGCATTAACTGATAACGCAAATAAATGAGATAAGTATTTAAAACATCCGTTTCGCAATAATCACGAATCCCTTTGAGGTTGCCTGCCTGATATTCATCCCAAACTTGCGAGCCATCCATCCCCATTTTGCCAGGAAAACCGAGTAGCTTAGACATTTCATCAAGCGATGACGCATTTTCAAGATCATACCCTGATAATACAAACTTCAAGTCAGTATGATGATAATTTCCTTCTTTCCAGTAATCTGGCAAGCTAATTTTATTTTTCAAAGCTCTATTTATAATTACAGGTAAATCAAAGCCCGGCCCATTCCAAGATATTGATTTTGGTTCATGTTCTTCAATTTCAGCAAACAACTCTGTCAGTAATTCTGTCTCCGAGCTATTTTCACCCCCCAGAGAACGTACTGATACTTCATGCCCCTTATCATCGCCCAAACCACGGTAAACAACAGAAATTGCGACAACTTTTTGTAGGTGAAATGGTAAAAACTCACTGCCTGTTTTTTGCTGACGCATATGAAACATAGCCTTTGCGGTGCTTTTATCATCAAGACCCGCTAAGTCGTATACCTTTTGCCCGCCTTCAATATCAGGGATGGTTTCTATATCAAAAACTAAAACATTCATTTGTAACCTTTTACTCTTTATAAGTGAGTGAGTATTAATCAGACTCTAAACCAATGATTTTACATTGATACAACTTTTCTACATCAGACATTATTTTTTCCATTTGTTTTTGAAGTTGGAAGTTCACCTGTACTTCTCCCATGAGAAAACCCGCTTTATCATCTTCATTACTACTCTTTTCAAGACGTTCAAGCATGCCTTCTGCATACTCTTTTACAAGCGCGTCATACTTAGCAGAAAAATGACTATTGGCTTTATTTACTTTTTTTTCTGTTTTCTCCTCAGCACTCTCCTTTACGCACAGGTAAGTAACCTCTGTATTATCACTTTCTAACGCAATAATATATTTTGCCCGATCATAGTAAAACCATTCATACGCCTGGTTCATATTACAGCCTGTGATTAAAACCATAATAGCCGGCAAGATACTGAATTTAATTATTTTTCTCATATGGATGCTATTATCACGCAGGAAAAACACCCGTAGAAATATACCTATCCCCACGATCACAAATAATCGTCACTATCGTTGCATTCTCTACTTTTTCTGATAGTTTTAACGCTGCCGCAACCGCCCCACCCGAAGAGACACCACAAAATATACCTTCTTCTGTTGCTAGCCTATGCATGGTGCTTTCTGATTCATCTTGCGTAATATCTATTTCTTTATCCACAACTGATGCATCAAATATTTCAGGCAGATACTCCGCCGACCAACGACGAATACCAGGGATATTTTCATCATTGGTTTTAGGTTGCACACCGACTATTTGCACCGTATTACTCTGCTCTTTTAAAAAACGACCTGTACCGGTGATTGTCCCTGTCGTTCCCATAGCGCTAACAAAATGGGTAATTTCGCCGTTAGTATCTTTCCAAATCTCAGGCCCTGTTGTTTCGTAATGCGCTAAAGGATTATCGTTATTCGCAAATTGGTTTAGCAATAAGCCTTTTCCTTCTTCATGCATTTTAATCGCCAAATCACGTGCGCCTTCCATACCACCCTCTTCTTTAGACACAAGGATTAGTTTCGCGCCGTAAGCTTTCATGGATGCTCGACGCTCTTCACTCATTGAAGCTGGCATCAGTAGCAACATTTTATAACCACGCATTGCCGCTACCATTGCCAACGCAATACCTGTGTTACCACTGGTGGCTTCGATGAGTGTGTCACCAGGTTTTATATCACCACGCTCTTCGGCACGTGAGATCATGCTAAATGCAGCACGATCTTTTACTGAACCTGCAGGGTTATCGCCTTCTAGCTTTACGAGGATTGTATTGCTGGTATCACCTGCTAGTCGCTGTAATTTAACTAATGGCGTATTGCCAATTAGGGATTCTATGCTTGGATAGTTCATTTATGAAATCATCATGTAAAAGTGGGGGGGTGTGCTTATATTATTATAGTTTATATACATTCTTAACCTTCGAGTACGACATAAGCTACCGCATAGGCACGCTCATCACTTAATGAAATAAAGCACTTCTGCACGCCTAGCTTATTGGCAACCTCTAAGGTGCTTCCATGCAAAGTTAGTAAAGGTTGCCCATTGTCATTATTGCTAATCTCAATTTCTTGAAAAGAAACACCGTGGGCAATGCCAGTACCCAGTGCTTTTGCCACAGCTTCCTTTGCCGAAAATCGTTTAGCAATAAAGGTTTTTGGATCTTTTAAATCCTTCATGACTTTTAATTCATTCATATGAAGAATACGCTCAGAGAACCCTTTTGGGTATTTTTTTACAATTCGCTTAATGCGGGATATTTTCACAATATCCGTACCAATACCGATGATTGCCACGGCTACGCGCTCCCTGCATCGTCTCGTGCATTATTCATAATTTCAATCATTTGGCGTGTGGCTCGGCTGATACCCACAAAAATAGCGCGAGAGATAATTGAGTGCCCTATATTGAGTTCACGAATTTCAGGAATAGCAGCAATGATTGAGGTGTTTGCATAATCCAAGCCATGCCCCGCGTTGACGTGAATACCTTGAGCATGGGCAAATTCTGTTGCCTCTACAATACGATCAAACTCACGCTTTTGAGCATCACCCGTGGCATTAGCGTACGTGCCTGTGTGAAGTTCTATAATGGGCGCACCAATATCATTGACGCGTTTGATATGCTCAATACTTGGCTCAATAAAAAGCGATACACGAATATCCTCTCTGGACAATTGCTGAGTTGATTTCTTGATTCGATCAAACTGACCAATAACATCAAGCCCACCTTCTGTGGTTAGCTCTTCACGTTTTTCTGGCACGATACAACCGTCTTCTGGTCCAACTTCACAGGCGATATTAACCATTTCTGTCGTTGCTGCGAGTTCTAAATTCATTCTCACTTTACACTGTTTACGAATATCATAGACATCTTGATCTTGAATATGGCGACGGTCTTCTCGTAGATGAATCGTAATCGCTTGCGCGCCTGCTTCTTCGACTAAAAAAGCGGCTTCCAACAAATCTGGATAAGATGTACCACGCGCCTGCCTTAGTGTTGCTACGTGATCAATATTGACGCCTAATTCAATAGGGTTTTTGACTATTTCTTCCATAATATTTAAGTGTTTCCCTATAAATCCAACAGTTTGCGCGAGTTAATGGTGCGTGGTGACAAGTACAAAAAAACTGTATCTAAAAATACTCTTAATTGCTTCCAGTGTTCATCCTGTAAGTTTTGAATGTCTTGCAATGCAATCAGCAAATCTCCCGATATCTTCACACTTCTTGTTTGAGCGTTTCCAACATTATTCGATAACATTATTCCACCCTCAAGGCAGAAACGATAGCGTATTTCAGGAGAAATTGCTTCATTTGATTGCACCTCAATAGGCAGACCTAAACTTGCCAATAAATACAGCTCAAAACGCATCATTATTTGTTTGTTTATTTCGGGGTCACCCAATTTATGAAGGGTATATTTATAAGCTGAAAACAAGGCTGATTGTGGCGCATGCACTTGTGTTAAAAGTAGCAATAATTCATTTAGATACAAACCCATCATCATTTCAGATGCGGGTATGGTGTGACGGCCACGTTCATCCGCTTCGGTGAGCGTTTGCACATCACCTTTACCAACCCATTGTAAGTGTAAGTAGCGAAATGGCTCGAGAGAACCTTTCAATATCTTCCCACGTTTTTTTGCAGGGCGTGCGACACAACAAATACGACCAAATTCTTCGGTGAAAATATCTACCAACAAACTGTTATCGCGAAAGGGACGATTATTAAGAATATAGCCGAACGATTGCACTAAAAAACCTCTGATTAATACTTACAATTCCCTGTTAGAAATAATTCCTAGCTCATTCAAATGGCGTGGATTATTCTGCCAGTTCTCTTCCACTTTAACCCACTGTTTAAGCATAACCTTTTTCATTAAGAACTCTTCTAATGAACGGCGAGCTGACTGCCCTATTCGTTTTAAGGTTTCACCCTTCTTGCCGATAATAATACCTTTTTGGTTTTTTCGATCTGTCCAAATCACGACTTCAATCGTCACCAGTTTATCCGTTTCTTCAAAAACTTCTATTTCAACAGCCGTCGTGTAAGGCAACTCTTCATGTAGGTTAAGAACCAACTGCTCACGAATAAGTTCGCCACAAATAAAGCGTACAGACTTATCGGTGATATGATCTTCTGGGTAGATAAAGTCAGATACTGGTACAACCTTTAACAATGATTCGATAAGAATATCAGTATTGAGTCCTTTTGATGCTGATATTGGAATAATCTCTGCAAACTCGCGTTTCCCCCCTACTTTTTGAAGATAAGGAAATAGTCGATCCTTCTCTTGAATACGATCAACTTTATTCAACAGAAGAATGACAGGTTTCTTTGTATGCTCTAAACGACTCAATACAAAGTCATCTTCATCTGTCCATTTAAGCGCTTCTACAATCATAATGATTGCATCTACATCTTCTACAGCCGCTACCGCTTCACTGTTAAGTGTTCGATTTAATAGGTTTTTAGAATTTAAATGAATGCCTGGGGTATCTGTAAATATTAGTTGGTAGCCTGAGTCTGTTTTTTTATCCAGCTCTGTAACGATACCGCGAATATTGGTGCGCGTGGTTTGAGGTTTATTGGCGATAGCAGAAAGTTTATAGCCCACAAGGTGATTCAATAACGTTGACTTCCCTACATTCGGGCGACCTATAATTGAAATTGTGCCACATTTTTTACTCATCTTTTATACTCATTAACGATTATCCTTTTTCTTAGTCATAAACTTCTTTTTTACAACTTCAAAAGCATTTTGTGCAGATTGCTGTTCGGCTTTTCGACGACTACCTGCAACACCTTTGGTTTTAATATCCAACGTTTCAATTTCACATTCTGCCGTGAAAACTTGGCGGTGTGCATCACCCGTTGTGCTGATTAGCGCGTACTGTGGTATATCATAACCACGCGATTGCAGTATTTCTTGAAGGCGGCTTTTGGGGTCTTTTAAATCATTCTCGGAAGGAAGTTGTTCTAAGCGATTTGTGTATATTTTTAAAACGAAGTCTGTGGCTGAATCCATCCCTTGTTTAAGGTATACGCTACCGATAATGGCTTCTAAAGTATCGGACAATATAGATTTACGTCTAAACCCACCACTTTTTAATTCACCCGCACCCAAACGCAAAAAATCACCTAATGATAACTCATTGGCGATTTCTGCAAGTGTATTTTCATTTACGAGAGATGCACGAAGACGCGAAAGATAGCCCTCTGATGCATTCGGTTGCTGACTGTAAAGCGCGCTAGTAATAATTAAACCAAGAACACTATCACCCAAAAACTCCATACGCTCATTGTGTTTACCATGGGCGCTACGATGGGTGAGCGCTTGAATAAAGCAATCACTACCCATGTGTTTCTGATCTAAGTATTTAGTCAGTTTTAAAGAGTGCATAATCCCCTAACTACCGTGTTAAATAAATATTTTAACACGGTAGTTAGGGAAAAATAGAAGTAGATTGCTTATTAATACAAACAACTAACTCTGCAACTAAAATATTACAGAAACACACCCCCCTAGTTTTACATGATGAATTGAATAACCATGTAATATGGGATAAATATTCTAACGAAGGTTTAGCTTTTGCTGCTTTCTCTGACCTTCTGATTTATCTATTTTAGTTTCAATAACCACATCAGGCTCACCCAGCAATACTGAATGTTTAAATTTAATCAAGAAGAACAAGTTGCCAATCCAAGATTGTGGTACATCATACTGAACGGTTAAAACGCGTTTATTTTTACCTTTTCTCTGCTTTTTAAGCGAGAAAGGATTCGTGGTTTTAGTTTTAGCGGGTATGCCAGGCTTACTATTATAATAAGCATTTTCAAGCGCATAGAGCTGGTTAACGTTCAAATGTTTTTCAACCTTAGAGTTAATCTGGCGCATGTTAGCGTTTTTAATGCCAGGGCTTCCTGCAATAACCTTCATCATGCCTTTAACATTGTTAAATTCAACATAATATGGTGCTACTTTTACTACGGCACTTGCAGCCATTACCCCTAAACCTGCAACAATCAACCAACTTACTAAAGTTGCACCACGTTGTTTTCTTTTATTTATTTTCATTATTATTCTCAGCTAATTTTATTATTAGTATGCATTGAGCATTATACATCACCAAGATTAAGCTAGACTGAATCTAATATTTAAATAAGAGACTTGTGCTAATTAACTGTTGTTCCTATGCGACTTGCTTGAAAACCATCACCACCTTCATACCAGTTCCAGTGCATCCAGACAAGAGAGGCCTTACCCACCAAGTTTTCTTCTGGTACAAATCCCCAAGATCGACTATCTTGGCTGCCATCACGGTTATCACCCATCATGAAATAATGCCCTTCAGGTACACGCCATTCGTCTGCAACAGTAGGGCGACCCTTGAAGAGAATCACATCATGCGCATCATCTTCAAGTAGTTTTTCTTTGAGCTTATCAACCACAATCATACGACTACCACTCTTTGTCTTATGTGTGCCATTTGAGGTGTAGCTCACCGCTTTACCATTGATAATTAGTTTTTTATTCTTGGTCCATTCAATATGATCGCCTGGCAAACCTATTAACCGTTTAATATAATGGCTCTCTGGCTCAGGTGGATACCTAAAAACAACTACATCGCCACGTTCAGGAGTACCTGTATTCAGTATCTTTTTATTTAGAATGGGTAGATGCAATCCGTAGGAGTATTTCTTTACTAATATGAAATCTCCCACCTCAAGCGTTGGAATCATTGAACCAGAAGGAATCCTAAAAGGCTCCGCTATAAAGGAGCGCAAAACGAGGATAAATAGTAGAATAGGAAAAAATGACTTCGCATAATCCAGCAATATTGGGTCTAGCTCGCGATCCTCTGATGATAAATTTTGTACTGACTTCTTATCACGCGTGAAAAAATAATAAATAAATACCAAACCAAAAAAGAGTATTCCTCCTACAAGGATAAACTCTAAATTAAATTTTATCCCACCCACTTAGCTAATCATCTCTTTTAAGTACGGCCAAAAATGCTTCTTGAGGTATCTCAACATTTCCGACCTGCTTCATGCGTTTTTTACCTGCTTTTTGCTTTTCTAAAAGCTTACGTTTACGAGAAATATCACCACCGTAACATTTAGCCGTTACATTTTTACGCAATGCTTTTACATTTGAGCGAGCAATGATATTGCCTCCAATTGCGGCTTGAATGGCCACATCAAACATTTGACGCTGAATAACTTCTTTCATACGCTCAACCAGTACTCGTCCTCTACTTTGCGAGAAGTCTTTATGAACAATAATAGACAAAGCATCAACAGGCTCACCATTGATTAGAATATCTACTTTCACCAATGGAGCGGCTTCAAAACGATCAAGTTCATAATCAAAAGAGGCATAACCTCGGCTCACTGATTTAAGTCGATCAAAGAAATCTAAAACCACTTCACTCAAGGGTAAGTCATAAGTAAGCGTGACTTGATTGCCAAGATATTGCATATCTTTTTGTACGCCACGCTTTTCGATACATAATGAAATTACATTCCCTACATATTCTTGCGGCATCATAATTGTGCCTCGAATAATAGGCTCACGAATTTCTTCGATATAATTAATAGCAGGGAGATCTGCAGGGTTATGAACTTTTATCGTCTCACCTTTAGTTGTCACCACTTCATAAATTACCGATGGTGCCGTAGTAATCAAATCAAGATCATATTCTCGTTCTAGTCGCTCCTGAAC
>CAYOHT010000011.1:0-2043 GCA_964403815.1 uncultured Cocleimonas sp. | reverse complement strand
TCGCCCGGTAACAACTCATCTTTATCTTTACGCTTAGGCGTAAATATTCCTACATGATCAACCTGATATTCTTGCTTTGTCGACATCGGCATTATTTTAGTTTTCTTGCCAATGCGCCCATCTATAACACGCACCAACGAAACTACACCTAAATAATTATCAAACCACGAGTCTATAATCAAAGCTTTCAAAGGCGCATCAGAGTCACCCTTTGGTGGCGGAATACGTTCAACCAATTGCTCCAGTAATTCTTCTATGCCCACACCTGTTTTTCCACTCACATGAATAGCATCTGTGGCATCAATACCAATAATTTCTTCTATTTCTTGTGAGACACGATCAACATCAGCCGCTGGCAAATCAATCTTATTTAAAACCGGTACAACTTCTAAATCAAGATCAATTGCTGTGTAACAGTTAGCAACACTTTGCGCCTCAACACCTTGAGAAGCATCAACAACTAACAGCGCACCTTCACAAGCAGACAGTGAACGCGAGACCTCATAAGAGAAATCAACATGACCTGGAGTATCAATAAAATTCAAATGATAAGTTTCACCATCTTTTGAATGAAAGTCTAGTGAAACACTTTGCGCTTTAATGGTGATACCACGTTCACGCTCAATATCCATTGAATCCAACACTTGAGAGTCCATTTCACGCTCAGACAATCCTTCACAGGTTTGAATAAATCGATCAGAGATGGTGGATTTTCCGTGATCAATATGGGCAATAATTGAAAAGTTTCTTATATTTTGGTTTGCTTCAGCCATGTGCCAGTGATTTTCTCAACTCTACTTCATCAAAGAAATGATAGAAAACGACTTCACCTTGGTAAGTCACTACAGGAATATCAACATTATATCTTTCGCGTAGCACTGGATCAGTATCTATATCTATCTGCTCAACCTCATATCCCAGCTCTTGTTGAAGCTGAAACAAAGAAGCCACTACCTGTTCACACAGGTGGCAGCCATCGCGATAATACACTATAAGACGAGGTGTGAGTATGGACATTACGGTTTATTCAACACAGAACAACACTCACTTTACAGGTTCTTTTTCAGAGTCCTTTTTTGATTCTTTTTTTGTTGGCTTCTTTATTTCTTTTCCTTCTTCAATTTTCAGCGCCAAAAACCTTGCAGAACCTTCTCGAAGGACTAATAAGGCATACGTCTTACCTACTACTAAGTCTTTTGATAGCGCTCTAAAGCGTTCTACGCTATCAATCTTCTCATCCTTGAGCATTAATAATATATCACCACGCTCAATACCTGCATTACGAGCCGTCTTACCATTGATACCGCCTTTAATACTCTTGACTAAAATACCACCCTCAACATCCAATGATTTCTTCGCGGCATCGTCCAGTTTTGCAAGATCCATTCCTAAAACAATTTTTTCTATCTTTTTAGGTTTTATAACTTTTTTAACGGGCTTATCGGTCTCTTCATCGCTCGGTAATTCAGCTAATTTAAGGCGCAAGGTTTGTGTAACACCACCTCTTTTAATTTTTATATCTATCGCTTCTTCGATGGAGGTTGAACCCACTAACACAGGCAATGCTGAAGCGTTCTTTACAAACTTACCATTAAATTCTAAAACGATATCACCTTGTTTTAATATCCCTTTTGCAGGACCTTCTTTCATAACCTCAACAACTAATGCGCCATGGGGTTTATCAAGACCAAAAGACAAAGCTAATTCACGCGTTACTTCTTGGATATAAACACCTAACCAACCTCGCGATACTTTGCCTTTGTTTTTTAGTTGTTCAACAACTCTTTTAGCAACATCCACAGGAATTGCAAAAGAAACCCCCATAAAGCCTCCTGTACGACTATATATTTGTGAGTTAATCCCCACAACCTGCCCCTTCATATTAAACAAAGGCCCGCCCGAGTTACCAGGATTGATGGCTACATCGGTTTGAATAAAGGGAACATAATTTTCTGTGGGTAAACTACGACCTTTAGCACTTACAATTCCCGCTGTTACACTATGGTCAAAACCAAAAGGTGAACCTATCGCAATAACCCACTC
>CAYOHT010000010.1:6966-18245 GCA_964403815.1 uncultured Cocleimonas sp. | reverse complement strand
GTTGAGGGATAAGACTTAACTTTGGGTTAGAAAGTATAAGCTGGATTAAGCAAAAACCATAACAAGGCTGGGGGGGGGGGCGAACAAGGGAGTGGTTCAGCAATTTAATCTGCATAAAGAGAATAATATAAAAGTCTTTAACCTGCATAATAGTTATATAGAGTTTATTTTGTCCTATGGACTAGCTGGATTAGCCTTAATATTTTATATGTTCTATTTCTTAAATAGAAAGATCTTGAAGCTATCCCAAATTAAACCAGAGTATAATGGTATTTGGTACTACACATTTTACGGTAGCTTATTTATGCTATTGAATAATTTTACCGACTCATTTCTTTTTTTGGGCGGAGGAATATATGCTATGGCTATTTTACTAGCGCCAGCATATACCTTATACCTATCCAGTCTTTATAAAGACTTTGGATCTCTCAATACTGCCAAGAGTTAAAGTAATGAAAGCAATAGTAATTAACCTTGATTCAGCGACAGAGAGAATGGTATTCCAAAAAAACCAGCTCGACAGTTTTGGAATTGAGTATCAACGTTTATCAGCTGTATCATTAAGTGGCTATGATGACTTAACATACAAGAGGTATGCAGCAAGGTGGGAGCGAATACTTAAACCTGCTGAAGTTGCATGTTTTCTAAGTCATAAGAATGCGTGGAATGTTGTTGTTAATAGTAATGAGCCACTGCTGGTACTAGAGGATGATGCTTTTTTTGCAGAAAATATGACTTGCGTATTAAAAAGTTTGGGAAAGCTAAAAGATATAGATTATGTCAATATTGAAGTGACAGGAACGAATAAGAAAAAGCTGTTGGCTAAAGAGCCAGCGAGTGAATTGTGTGAAAGTAATCTATTTAGGTTATACCAAGGACGTTCTGGGGCAGGGGGTTACATACTTTGGCCAAATGGAGCTAAAAAACTACTGGATCAGGCTCGAAATGGAAAGGTGGGTCTTGCTGATAAGTTTATAAATGCTAACTACTCTCTCTTGTCTTACCAACTCGATCCTGCTGCTCTTATTCAATTAGATCAATGTATTTATCATGGTATTGAAGCACCTTTAAAGGTGGACTCATCAATCACGCCTAAATCAGAGTTTCACCAAAAACTAGGTAGGTGTATTGTATGTAAACTTAAGCGCCTTGTAACACAAATAAGAATAGGAGTTAATCATATTATGCATTTACATCATGCGCAGAAACGAAAAGTGACCCCATCAAAATACTTATTTAGCTTATCGAGAAAAAACTTTACTCGTTGATCAAGTTGCCCTTATGAAAGAGAAAATAGAGTTAAAGTGGGATTCATATTCCGACCAGCCAGCAGTTATAAAAAATAAAGCACTCAAAAAAAGTATATACAAAGATATTCGCTGGGATTCTTTTAAAATGTTAGTAACGAACTTATTTGTTTATCCTGTAGCCGCTACTTTTTTTCTACTTTTCCCTGCTAAAAAAGTACCTCCAAATACAGAGGAGTTTTTTGGATTGAGTGTGAATTTGGATAAAAACCCTAAGGAAACTCGCAAGCTAGTTGATGACTTAGGAGTGTGTAGCCTGCTTATTCGTATGCCTTTGCATGATATTGAAAACATTGAATATTTTGTTAATTTTGCTGATAAGTTTAGCGACAAAAGCATACTAATTAATATCTTGCAAGACCGTCAGCATGTTGAAGATTTATCCTTACTCAAAGAATCACTGGATAGTATTTTTGAAAAATTCAGTCATCTCACTAATCGTTTTCAAATAGGTAATGCAATTAATCGCAAGAAGTGGGCTGTTTTTTCAATGGATGAGTATTTGAATTTTTATAAGGTTGCTTTTGATTTAAAGAAAAAAAAAGTACCCAGATATTATATTACTTGGCGCACCTGTTATTGATTTTGAATACTACTTCACAGTACGCACACTTTTTAATATGTACAAAGTTCGTTTTGATCAATGCTGTAGCCTGCTGTATGTTGATCGTAGAGGTGCACCAGAAAATACACAAATGGGATTAAATTTACAAAAAAAAATACTCCTTTTGCATGCGATGCTAAGATTAAGCCCAAAAAATGTCAATGAAAGCGAAATAGTAGTCACAGAAACAAATTGGCCAATTACCATGACGCACCCATATGCCCCAACAAGTGAGGAAGATTGCGTGAGCTTGGATGACCATGCGAGCTTTTTAGTAAGGTATTATTTACTAGCTTTAGCAACAGGTGTGGTAAAAAATGTCTACTGGCACCAGTTAATTGCACCGGGCTATGGACTAATTGATAATAGAAAAAACAAGCTAATAAAGTATCCCGCATATCAAGCGTTTAAAGTGATGCTGTCTTTTTTGCAAGGTGCTGAGTTTATGTCTTTGAGAGAAGAAAAGGGGCTTTTTCGTGTATCTTTTAAAAAACGTGATGGTAGTATTGAAGTGCTTTGGTCATTGAAGAAGGCTGAAATAAGCACTGAAAATAAAATAATCAATACACGTGATGGAAAGGAAATAAAAGGACTAAAAAAAATTACAATTGAAGGCTCTCCTGTTTATTTCATTACACGAGATTAAATATGAAGATAATTACTAACCCAAACCATCTTCATCTGAAACCTTTGATTGATAATATCGAAGATCATTTTCAGCGTTCTTCCGAGGTTTTATATAATCAGCGTAATCAGATTCGTGTTGTCTCTTTTGAGGAACAAGACTATGTGGTTAAATCATTTAAAGTACCTAATATTATTAACCAGTTTGCTTATCGATATTTGCGCCCTTCAAAAGCAAAACGTTCTTATGAGTACTCCGTAATACTGGGTGTAGCATACTGCCCAGAAGCAATTGCCTATATAGAGCATCATAAAGGGGTATTATTATCAAAAAGTTATTACATATCAAAGCGCTATCATTATGATTTTACAATACGACCAATCTTATTAGATAAAAAAATTGATCAGAGCGTGCGTGAGGACGTTTTAAAAGAGCTAGCCTACTTTACGTATACTTTACATGAAAATAATATACTTCATAATGATTATTCTTACGGAAATATTTTGATTAAAAAAAGAAAGAGTCACGAGTCATCGAATTATGAATTTAATGTTGTCGATGTAAACCGTATGCAATTTAAAGAATTGACTTTAGATGAAAGGTTGAATAATTTTGCACGTCTGTCTGCTGATGATGATGCTATGGAGGTTATGATGAGTAACTATGCTAAGCATATTCAACAACCCAAAGAAAAGATATTACTAAGAGCAAAATTTTTCCGTGATGAATTTACTAGAAAGAGAGCATTAAAAAATAAAATAAGAGGGCGCTGAATCTATGATGACTAGATTGTTAAGATGTTATTAACTCATTTTTTTTAAAGCTAATAATCCAACTCCAAAAAATAACAAAGAAGGCAAGAAAGCACTCAAAAACGGCGAAAACCCATTTACAATACCAAGTTCATTTGCCAGCCTATTGGCTAAGTAAAATACGATACCCACAACAATACCAATAAAAACCCGCTGCCCTGCACCGCCATTGCGTGCTGAGCCAAATAAGAATGGCATGGCTAATATCAGCATGACTAGGGCAGATAGAGGGACGGAGTATCGTTTCCAGTAGATGAGTTCGTATTTACTTGTTTTTAGATTGTTTTCTTTTTGATGTTTGATTATTTTATTTAGCGCGGAGCTGGAGAGTTGGTTGGGGCTTACCGTGGCTACGTTTAAAATATCGGTATTTACAAAATCTTTTTTTAATACGCTACCTTCCATTTTTTTATGGATTTGTAATTTAGAAAACATGTTTTCTTCCATGTCTTTGAAGGTCCAGCCGCTAGTGGTGGCAGTGGCTCCACTGCTGGTTGTTAATGATTCCAGCCCTGTACGATCATCGTTAAAGGTGTAGATGGATATGTCTGAAATCTGTTTTCTCGAGATAACACTACCAATGTGAATAATACGTTTATTCTCTTTTATCCATAACCCTGCGCCACCTACTAACACTATATTTTTGTTTTTAAGATGAGCCTTAAAGTTTCGTGCTTGTAAGTCAGCAGCGGGCACAAGCCATTCGCCGACAACAAAAATTCCAATAGCTAACAATAAACCTAATTTTAAAACAGAGAATATGATTCTTCTGATGGATAAACCTGCTGCGCGCATTGCCGTAAATTCGGAATTTGCAGCAAGGTTGCCTAGGCCGAGTAATGTACCAATGAGTATTGAGGTGGGGAAGAATTCGTAAAACCGTCCTGGTAATGTGTAAACGAGATAAACAATGGCTTGTGCTGTTGAATACAACTCGTTGGTTTTACCAGCCTCATTAATAAAGGCAAAAAACACATCCAAAATGACAAGTGCCAACCAAGCCATTAGTAAGCCTTGCAGGGTTGATATCCAAATATAGCGATCAATTATTTTCATGCTTTAATTGTTACCTTACCCGACTGTATTGTCGTCGCAGGAGCCATAGCGCGAGTAGAATAAAAATTACATGTATCCACCACAAGCCTAGCCAATTCGGGATTGAGCCATCCTCAATCATTGAGCGCCCTGTGATGATCAGGTTTGCATATACCGCATACAGTAGAATGCCGATAGCAAGCTTTCCGTAGCGACCCTGTCTAGGTGTTGTGTAGCTTAAAGGAAATGCAAGCAACGCCATAACAGGCGCTGAAAATATCAAAGCCAAGCGCCAATGTATTTCAGCTTTGCTTTCTCTATCACTATTTTTTAATAGCTTTGTGAGCGAATAACCTTCGAGGTTTCTTGTTTTAGCTATCTTCAGCGCTGGAACATGAAGCCCATGTTCGGCAAATCTAAAAATAGAAAATTCTCCTGTTGACCGGTTGTTTTGATAAAGGCTACCATCCTCAAATTTAAATACTCTGCCACCACCTTCTGGGTCAACATATAGCAAGGCTTGCTTGCCTGTTAATATCATTTCAGAATCATCTAGCGAGTTTCTTCCTGTGTTTTTTATCGTTTTATTTGGATCAGGTTTTTTAGCATCTAAATGTAAAAATATATTTTTCATCACAACGTTTTCTTTATCAACGTCTTCTACAAATAAAGTGAGGCGTTTGCCGCCGACCTTCGCGTGCATAAACTCCCCAACGGGTATGCCTGCTGCTTCGGGTCGCTGTTTTATTTCATTTTTAATATCTTGGCTGGTTTGCTCAAGTTGGGGAATGATAAATAAAACCAGCGCAGCGATGAGTAAGGTGAGTGGCCCAACAAATAAGAAAATACCTTTGTAGAATTCTTTTGGCCCTACACCTGATGCGTGTAGCGCCATGATCTCATGGTCGCGGTATAAGCGCCCGAATGCCAACATCATGCCAATGAGCAAAGCGATGGGTGCGAGGCTGATTGCCGCATTAAATGACTTTAGGAAAACCAGTTTTCCCAGCGCGTCAACAGGTAAGCTTCCGCCGCTGACATCTGATAATAAGCGCACGAATGTATTGCCGATAATGATAAGAAGCAATACAAATAATGTCGCCAAAAATGATAGCGCAATTTCTTTGACTAAATAGCGTTGAATAATCATCAGCAATTGGTTTTATTGTTTAACAGATAGTCTTTGTAAAAATCTTTACTTTCCGTTTGGTAATGTTTGTAGCGCTTGTGTGTCCACAAATATTGGTCAGGAAACTCTGTAACGGCTTCTTCAATAAATTTATTTAAGCGAGCAGTATCGTGTAAAGCATTATTACTTGGGAAGTTTTCAATGGGTGGTAAAAATCGAACGAGGTAGCCCTTTTTCCCGCTTGGGTGATTGTGTAATCTCACGGTGATAGAAGGAATCACTTTTGCACCAGTCATTTTTGCCAAACGTGCTGTACCAGGATTTGTTGGCGCATCGATACCAAAAAATGGCACGAGAATACTGCCTTTACCTCGAAAGTTTTGATCGGTTGCATACCAAGCAGGAAAGCCCTCTTTAATGCTTTTTATCATGTCACGAATGCGGTCTTTCGGGATGACTTTTCCATATTGTGTATCACGTTTAAGCGCCACCAAATATTCGATTAACTTATTTTGATGAGGGCGGTAAACTGCGTGTACAGGAATTCGTTTGGCGAGTATGCGTGCGCCCACTTCTATACTAGAAAAGTGAACCCCTAATAAAATCACACGACCTTCGCTGAGTGCTTTTTCTACATGTTCCAAGCCTTCAACATGGGTGAGCTTCGCGATTTGCTCGTCACTTCCCCACCAACCTACTGCGGCATCGATTAAACCTTGACCCATAGATATAAAGTGTTCGCGGTTCAGTGTGTCGAGTTTTTTTTCTGACAGGCGAGGGAAGGCAATGCCAAGATTAATGCAGCTGATTTGGCGGCGTTTAGGCAGTACTAAATATAAGGCTTTCCCAATCCCTTTTCCTATAGACATTTGCCAGCGCCAAGGGAGTAAAATAGTCACCCGTAAAAAACCTATCCCAAACCAAGTGAGCCAAAATCGAGGGTGAAAAAACTTTAAGGGCATTGTGATTTAAGGAAAAACTCTAATCTTGCAACTTATAAAGCGTGCCACAGTAAGGACAACGAGCCGTACTGTTTTTAGAATCTTCAATCGCTAAAAATACTTTAGGGTGCGCGCACCAAAGGGCTGATTCATTCGTGGGACAATGCAAAGGCAGATCGCTACGGCTGATGGTCACCTCGTTAGTGATATTCAGTTTTTTGTAGTCTGCTTCTTTATCGGTGTTACGTTGTGATTCCATTTAATAGTATTCTCTTTTTTTAATCATGTAAAACTAGGGGGGTGTGCTTTAAAAGTAGAGGGGTGTTACTTTTTAAAGCACACCCCCCTAGTTTTACATGATGGGTTAGTCAACGTAAGTTAACCAATCTTTGTATTTATCAACTTTCCCTTGAACTATATCAAAATAAAGCGATTGAAGCTTTTCTGTTATTGGACCACGTGTGCCAGTGCCAATCGGACGGTTATCCAACTCACGAATTGGCGTTACTTCGGCAGCCGTGCCACTAAAGAAGGCCTCGTCCGCAATATAAACCTCATCGCGTGTGATACGTTTTTCAATCACCTCATAACCTAAGTCATTGGCAAGCGACATAATAGTGTTGCGCGTAATGCCGTTAAGTGCTGAGGTTAAATCAGGCGTGTAGATCACACCATCGCTGATAATAAAAATATTCTCGCCGCTGCCTTCGGCTACAAAACCTTCAACATCTAAAAGCAATGCCTCATCATAACCATCAGTGAGCGCTTCTTGTAGCGCCAGCATCGAGTTGATGTAATGGCCATTGGCTTTGGCTTTACACATACTAATATTCACATGGTGGCGCGTGAAAGATGATGTTTTGATACGAATGCCATTGGTCATATTGTCTTCGCCAAGGTAAGAACCCCATTCCCAAGCGGCGACAATTGTGTGCGTTTTTAAATTATCAGCGCGTAAGCCCATGCCTTCTGAGCCATAAAAACACATCGGGCGAAGGTAGGCAGAATCGAGATTATTATCACGCACAGCGGCAAGTTGCGCTTGGGTGATTTCTTCCTTAGAAAAAGGAATTTCCATGTTCATGATTTTGGCAGAATTAAATAAGCGATCTGTGTGTTCTTTAAGGCGAAAAATAGCAGGGCCTTTGTCCGTTTCATAAGCACGAACGCCTTCAAAAACACCCATGCCATAATGCAATGTATGGGTTAAAACATGCACATTCGCTTCGCGCCACGGCACCATTTCACCATCAAACCAAATTACCCCATCGCGGTCAGACATCGACATTGTTTTTACTCCTTAGAACAGTTTTTTAATTGTTGCTAAGAATACTACAGGGTAACGGCTCTGTCTCATTATGTGGTGAAATATGTCGTGAATTTTTAAACAGAATTTGTATTTATAATACATGCTGTAAAAGTGGGGGGGTGTGCTTTGAGTTTTAATGTCTTAAATAGTAATAAGCACCGTCATTCCTGCATGTTTTTAGCAGGGATATGTTTATCATTGACCCGCTAAAACATGAGGGAATGACGAGGTGGGGTACTTCTAAATAAAGAACTACTTAGCCGCCAAGCGAACCTTGTCCTTATAGTTAATGCCTTCGGCTTTCAATCGCTTATATTCAGCATAAACTTTTTTCACATAATTACGCGTTTCTTTAAAAGGAGGAATGCCGTTGTACTTGCTCACATTGCCAGGGCCTGCGTTATAAGCGGCAATCGCTAGCTTTTCTTGACCGTTAAAACGGCGAAGCATTTGTGAAATATATTTAATCCCACCTTGAATATTATGTTCAGGATTCCAAGGGTCATTAATGCGTAAGCCCAGCGCCGTTTGAGGCATTAACTGCATCAAGCCGATAGCGCCAACGCGTGAATGTGCGCCTTCATTAAAACATGACTCTTGACGAACAATCGCGTGGATCAACTCAGGGTCAACATCATAAATACGTGAGTAAATACCAATCGTATCTTTATAAAGACGTGCCTGTTTACCTAGGTGTGTATTGTTGTTACAGCCGACAATTATACCGCTGTCTCTGCCGTTGGCTTTGACCATGCTGGTTGGAAGCGGCTGCTTGCTATAGGTTCTTTTGTACTTTGAACGGTATTTTTTACCTTTGATTTTCCGTGATTTAGATTTATTGCTAATAGAAGCACTTCCCTTAGCCTTGAAGCTTGATTTATAAGCGCCTGTTTTCTTGATGCTATAAATTTTTAGTAGCTTGTGACCAGAGCCTTTAAGGCGCGCACCCGTCAACACGGTCTTGCCATCTTTGGTCAAATACTTGTACATATCGGCAGACACAATGGAGCTGCTAATAATGAATAGTGTGCACAACAGTGCTTGGATGAGCTTTTTAGGGGTCATAATCTATTTCATCTAACTGATGAGAACAATCCTCTGTTCTCGGTTTATTATTTTTATTTTGGGTTTGTGTAGATTCAATAGTGATATTAATTTGCAAACAGGTTTATGTCTATCTTGTTAAGACGAATGGAAGGGTTTTTTTAAAGCTCAAAAAGCATTACTATATGATACTGAAAGCACACCCCCCACTTTTACATGATGTTTATAAAACATGGCAATTAAGCAACTACCACCCCATTTAGTTAACCAGATAGCCGCTGGTGAGGTGGTCGAGCGCCCAGCCTCTGTAGTCAAAGAATTGCTAGAAAACGCCATAGATGCAGGATCTACCAAGGTAGAAATTGACATAGAGCAGGGCGGTGTAAAACGTATTCGTATTCGCGATAATGGCAAAGGCATTCCTAAAGATGAGTTATCACTTGCTTTGAGTCGCCATGCCACCAGTAAAATTGCTTCATTAGATGATCTTGAGCATGTCGCATCGCTGGGTTTTCGTGGTGAAGCATTGCCGAGCATCGCCTCTGTTTCACGCATGACGGTAAGCTCAAAAACCGAAGGCAGCGATCAAGGTTGGGCATTGACCGATGATGGGCAAGAAAATTTCAGCGAGCCAGAACCAGTCGCACACGCCAAAGGCACAACCATAGATGTGCGCGATTTATTTTATAATGTGCCCGCGCGGCGTAAATTTTTAAAAACCGAAAATACCGAATTCAAACACCTAGCCGATGTAGTCAAAAAGCTATCGTTGAGCAATTTTCAAATCGGCATAACGCTACGCCACGGACAACGCAGTGTGCTAACACTACAGCCTGCAAAAGATCGCATGAGCGCAGATAGGCGAGTCGCAGAAGTGTGCGGCCCCGCGTTTATGGAGCAATCGCTATATTTGGATTATGAAGCGGCAGGCTTAAAACTGTGGGGCTGGGTAGGCTTACCGACGTTTTCGCGCTCACAAGCGGATCTACAATATTTTTATGTAAATGGGCGGATGATACGCGACCGCCTAGTCACCCACGCCGTGCGCCAAGGTTATAAAGATGTGCTGTACCACGGCAGGCATCCCGCCTATGTGTTGTTTTTAGAAATGCCACCCGAAAAAGTAGACGTAAACGCGCACCCAACAAAACACGAGGTACGCTTTAGAGAAGGACGCTTAGTGCATGACTTTTTGTATCGAACGCTTCACAAAGCGCTGGCGGATGTACGGCCAAATGTTGAGCAAGATACACCAGATTTGCCAGAGCAAGCGAATCATTCAGCATCTTTTCAATACACGCCGACACAGCAAAACCTGAGTATTCCCGTTGGTACGAATAACGATGCGACAGCTAATAACGGTGCGCCAGCCAATAACCACGCTCAAACAGGGCAATGGTCTGGGAATGATGTTAAACAAGTAGCCGAACAAATGGCAGTTTATGGGCGAATGCACGAGGCAGGTTCTGTAACAGGCGGAGCAAAACTACCACCGCTATCGGAAGACTTTTCCAAAAGAATGTCCGCCCAAGTCACCGCCTCAATGCCAGTCGATTCCAGTAGCGAGACAGGGCAAGTCCCACCGCTAGGTTTTGCCGTTGCCCAATTGCACGGTATTTACATCTTGGCAGAAAATGCAGAAGGTCTTGTGGTAGTAGACATGCACGCCGCGCACGAACGCATCACCTACGAGCATCTAAAAAACAGCATGCACGAGGATACCGTGCGCTCACAACCCTTGTTAGTACCAAGCTCATTAGCCGTTAGCCAAAAAGAAGGCGATTGCGCCGAAGAGTTTGCAGATACCTTCCAAAAACTAGGCTTCGAACTAAACCGACTAGCGCCAGAAAAACTAGCCATCCGCGCCGTACCCAGCCTATTAAAAGATTCCAACGTCGAACAATTAGTACGAGATGTGCTGTCCGATTTGCTACAACACGGTAGCAGCCAACGCATAGAAGAAGAAACCAACGAAATATTATCAACAATGGCATGTCATGGCTCAGTACGCGCCAACCACCGCCTAAGCATCCCAGAAATGAATGCGCTATTGCGCGATATGGAAAGGACAGAACGCAGTGGGCAATGCAATCATGGACGACCAACGTGGACGCAGATGAGTATTGATCAGTTGGATAAGTTGTTTATGCGCGGTCAATAAGCACGCCTTTTTACCCGCCTTGCACCTCAACCTCTGCGTTGGATTTAGTTTTTCAATCCTCACGTATAAAGCATATGCTCCGGTTGTGATTAAGTGACTTTTTCGAGCAAGTATAAAAGCTCTGTCATTCCTGGCTCTTTTTCTTGCTGGGTGTGTTCGTTGCTCCATGCCCACTTTTCTTTTGGGAATAAATCAACCATATCATTTAACGCGCAATGAAATGGTGGTCCGCCTTCTCGTCCTGTTTGCATAAATGCTGCGAATAATTTCCCGTCATCTTTTAACCATTGATGTAACTGTGACTCGTATTGC
>CAYOHT010000010.1:3050-6866 GCA_964403815.1 uncultured Cocleimonas sp. | reverse complement strand
TATTTACTATTTTTGTTTTATTCCTTCAAACTCAAAGATCAGATCCAATTCAGCTGACGCTGGACCAAGGTTTTTAGTAATGCCAAAATCTTTCAAAGCGATACGTGTTCTCCCTTCAAAACCACGACGAAATCCACCCCATGGGTCTTTACCCGCGCCAACTTGTGCAACGTCTACTTCTTTGGTTACACCGTGTAGCGTTACGTTAATTTTTGATGCGCTTTTATCTTTTTCATCATAGCTAAAGGTGCCATCAAAGTCATTAAATCGTCCCCACATCCAGCTATAACCAAGGTGTGAAATTTTGAATTGAATGGATGCGTGCGCACCTTTTTTATCAATTGCATATTCATCTGCGAATACGCTGCCTGAAGCAATGAGTGCTGTAGCTAATGATGAGCTTAGTAAAGTGTTTTGTACTATTTTTTGTAATTTAATTTTCATCTTCTTAATCCTCTTGTTTGATGTAAATATAAGTTACTTGTTTGTCATTCTTCGTAGTGTTTCATCCTTATCGATGAAATGATGTTTGAGTGCTGCTGCGGCATGTAATGCAGCAAATACAATCAGTGTAATTGCCAATACTTCATGGATTTCCCCAATCAAATCAGCACGATCTTCTTCTAGTGCTTGTGTGATGGCAGGAATCTCAAACAGGTTAAAAAATTCAATGCCTTTACCTTTGGCAGTCGAAATAAAGTAGCCTGAAATCCCAATTAACACGATCAAACCATAGAATAATTTTTGAATTAAGTGAGCCAATGAAACCTCCCACTTTTTATGCGTTTTAAGTGGTAATGGACTCGTTTGACTCAACTTCCAAACCAAACGAGAGGCATCAGCGAAGAAGAAGTAAAGCGCGATGTGTTGTTAGTCGCACAATGGACGAAAAAGTTTGTAAACGTAGAAGAAATCGCAGGCACGGCATTATTTTTATGCTCGGATTATGCACAAAATATCACAGGCACGCATATCTCAATTGATGGTGGTTGGACTGCGGCTTGATAATACAAAAGGGCAAAAAACAGGGGGGGTGTGCTTTTAAAACCTCTTTTTTAACCCTAATTAATACTTTAATGCTTCAAAATACGCTATCAGAGCCTCAATAAAGGCCTTTACTCTTTTGGGCTGGTATTGACGGCTGGGGTAAATGATGTGTAAATCTGCACTGTCGCTTTTCGCCTCATCTTTCACAAAATTAGGCATATAGTCTTCTAAAATTACAACAAGTCTCTTTGCTTTAATATTTTCCGCCACTTCTAAATAAGATTTGAGTGCAATTCCTGCGCCTTCTAATGCCCATTGGCGCACCATTGCACCGTCGTTACTGGAGCGCACACTTTTTATCACCACGGTTTCCAACCCCTTCGGTGTTTGCAAATGCCAATTGGTTAAAGGCTCTGTTCCTCTTGTCATGGTTAAACAGTCGTGATTTTGCAATTCTTGCGGTGTTTTTGGAGTGCCCTTTTTTTTCAAATATTGAGGCGATGCGCATAGCACACGGTGATTGGATACTATCTTTCTAGCAATTAAAGAACTATCTGGAAGATCGCCATGACGTATCGCGCAGTCAAAACCTTCTTCGGTGATATTGACGAAATCATCTGACAAATGTAAATAGGGTTTTATATTAGGATGCTTGGCAACAAATTGAGAGAGCACAGTGGCAATATGTTGCCTACCAACATCGGATGAAACGGTAATGCGTAGCGAGCCTGTGAGTAAGTTTTGATTACCGATAACGTGTGATTCAACTTCATTCACATCGGCTAAAATGCGTAAACTCGCCTCATAAAACTGTTGCCCCGCTTCAGTTGGCGAGACATGGCGCGTGCTTCTGTTTAAAAGCCGTGTTCCGTAACGCGCTTCTAAAGCATTCATGCGCGCGCTCATGCTCGCTGGCGACAAACCCACCTCGCGCCCTGCAACTGCCAAGCCTTTGTTTTTTACCACACGGACAAATAAATCCATATCGCCTAATTTATCCATAACGCATCACCGTCTTTATCCCTAATTCTTATTATTCACAAATACTGAATAGTAATTTCATATTTTACACTATTATAAAATATTAGCTAAATCGCTATAGTTACATCACAAGTTAATAAAAATCTATTTATAGGATAAATGCTATGACAAACCCAATCATCGAAGACCTCAACTGGAGGCATTCAACTAAAAAATACGACAGCAGTAAAAAAATCCCGCAAAAGGATTTAGATATTCTGTTTGAAGCAATGCGCTTATCCGCTTCATCCATCAATTCGCAACCATGGAAGTTTATTGTAATTGAAAGTGATGAGGCCAAGGAGCGTATGAACAAGACCTTTGCAAACAAGCATAACTACAACCAGCCCCATGTTTTTGATAGTTCGCAGATTATTCTATTTTCTTACAATCCTTTTTATACGCGTGATGATTACGCGAATGTGGTCGATAAAGGCATCGAAGACGGGCGCACCAAACCAGAAGATAGAGAAAGTGCGTTTGGTGGTTTTGGCTTTGCAGAATCAAACACTGATGAAAATGGCAACACCGCCTGTTGGACAAAAGCCCAGCTTTACATTGCCATTGGCAACACCTTACACACGCTAGCGCGCCTAAAGATTGATTCTACCCCGCTCGAAGGTATTGATATTGAATTGATCAATGAAGAATTTAAAACAGAATTGAATGGCTACCAGTGCGATGTAGCAATGGCGATAGGCTATCAGCACGCTACTGACGACTTCAATGCGACTTTGCCTAAGTCACGTCTAAGTCCAGAAAGTGTGTTTGTGCATCTTTAAAAAAGCAGGTTTTCACAATGAAACTTAATCATGTATTAGTGCTCACCAGTGACCTTAAAATCATGGGAAATTTCTGGACAAACGTTATTGGTTTAGAGGTAGGAGAACGCCCGCCATTTCCATTTGATGGTTTATGGCTCTACTCAGATGGCACACCACTTGTACACGTAGCAGAGCTTAAAAGCGCATCGTTTGGTAATAACTCAATCGCACACGTAGCCTTTGACGGCGCTGATTACAATCAACTGATGCTTAGATTAGAGCAATTAGGACATCCGTACACCGAAAAGGATGTTCCACTATCAGGTGATCGACAAGTGTTTATTGCAGGGCCTGATAGCGTGACGGTTGAGATGATGTTTCCGCTCAATGAAATGGAAACAACTCACGATACAAACAGCTATACAAATAATGAAGACTTAGATTTTCTAGGATTAAAATAATGAATATTTTAGTGGTAACAGCAGGCTACTCAATTTTTGATGCTAAGGGACAATTAAACGGTTTCTTAGCCTATCTCACTGAAAAGAATCTTGCGGACAAAGGTCATACTGTAAAGTTTTCAGATGTAACCAAAGATTATGATGTGGATAGAGAAGTGGAGAAGCTTTTATGGGCAGAAACTATAATCTACATCATGCCAATCATGTGGTTCAACATGCCAGCACCCATGGTTAAATGGCTTGATGAAGTTTTAGTCTATAAAGAAACCTTCATCATCACCGAAGAATACGGCGAAGGCGGACAAGTGCCAGCTGATAACTTTATGATCGTCACAACATCAAACATGAAAAGCAGTGATCTAGGTAAAGGCTTTGTAATGAAAGATACCCCGCACATTGACGGTGTATTACAACCATTAATAATGACCAACAACTACCTAAGCGTGCGTAATCAAATCCCAACTTTTCATGCAGGTGATGTAATTGCTGGTGACACTAGTTGGATTGCGCCTGCTTTTGAGAAGCATCTTGATAAACATTTTAGATGAGTGTAAGCAAAGCACCTCCTCATTTCATTTCAACAC
>CAYOHT010000010.1:0-2950 GCA_964403815.1 uncultured Cocleimonas sp. | reverse complement strand
CTCATATTTGTCGACAATAGCCCGTTGAACAATAGTCGACATACTGTTGATAATAGAGAATGGATGATATAAAAAAACTATTTGGAATTCGTGTCAAAACAATGAGAAAGTCTCTTGGTCTTTCTCAGGAAAAAATGGGAGATTTAGCGAGGCTTGATAGGACATATATCGCTGATATAGAACGTGGAAAGAGAAATGTATCCCTCCATGTAATCCAAAAAATATCTATCGCATTTAATACTAGTATTTCCGAATTACTGAAGGATATTGACCTTCAGCAGGAAAAGAACAATGGATAAGGAAAAAGCACTATCCTTAAGTAATAGCTCTAAAAGTAAAGCTGGGGCTGACTGGGCCAAGGTGATAAATAGTAAATTAAATCAGCTAGAAAATCAGGGCTCAATAAAGTCTTTTAAAATTGAACAAAACTGCTCTCATAGAGAATTTGAGTATAAAAAACAGTTTCTTGCAAATTATTTAATTGAAACATTTGATGAGAAATTTATAGTTGTTCGAAGCTCCACGTCTTTCAGGTCTGACCGCGTAAAAACTGGCTTCTATGACCTTGATGGAATTAACAATCACGCCACTTTTTCTAAATATATTATTGCCAGTATTTATCTAGTACCAGATTCAGAGCTAAAAAACACAACCTACATTAGCACTCGAAAAAAATTCCTCTCTAAAGAATATTATTCTCCAGCAACTCATATTCTTACTCTGTCAGAATTTATTGAGTTTTTAGAAGGCTATAATTATTCATATATAGAAAGTGATAGTAAGGAAGAAGCTAGTGATGTTGATACACTTTCTCCATTCCTATACTCCAATAACGATCATCAAAAACATTTTTTACAAATTAAAGAGCAAGGAAGCTACTATGGGCGCGCAGGCAACCAATTAGAAAAACACCTAGCAGAACTACTTTCTGATGGGACCAAGTTGGTAAAGTTAAAGAAAAATGAATTACCTGATAGCGACTTCTTCAAAGTTATAATATTAAAAATAGCATCTAGTAAAAATATCCCGCTTGACGACATTATAAATGTGCAAGCATCTAACTCTATTGTGTTATTACAAAGAGGTGGAAATGCTAAAACCGATATTAGACTTAATATTGATACTATAGATAATCAAAAATATATAGAAACCATTTCTGTAAAGAACAGCACTCGGCCAGTAGTAAGTTGTCATGATTATACTGCCAATGATTTCATTCGAGTCATGAAGTGTGAAAAAACAGTCTTTGCAGACTACTTTTTATTGTTTCAAAAACACCCTACCTATAAGGACTTTGAAAAGAATCTATCTAATGGGCAATCTATCAAAGAATTTCAAGAAATACTTCTCCACACATGGCCTAAGTTTGGTGAATGGGTGCTTATGGGGAAACATGATCATGAAAACATTGTCGATCCAGAGACTCAAATCTCTATGTACCTATTTATTTTAGACCCTAATAATAAGAAATTTTCTTTCTACACAATGGAAGAATATTTGAAATTGATACTTGCAAAAAAACCAGGGAAGTTTGGAGTTCCATTTAGCTGGACATACCCATCAAAACAACGAGGAAAGCGAATACAATTAAAAATGCCAATAATTCACGGTTAGCTTCTAAAAAGTTGTAATATACTGCTATCAAATAATCACACTTGGGAAACTTGCATAGATGTTGTACTCAAAACCTAAATTTATAGATCTTTTTGCAGGTATTGGAGGCATGAGAATTGCCTTTGAAAGAAATAAATGTGAGTGCGTATTTAGTTCAGAGTGGGACTCATTTGCCCAAAAAACTTATGAAGAAAATTTTGGGGATACCCCTGCTGGCGACATAACTCAGATAGTAGCAAATAGTATTCCCGATCATGACATCCTTATTGGTGGCTTCCCTTGCCAACCATTTAGCACAATTGGCAAACGGGAAGGCTTTGAACATGAAACACAAGGCACACTTTTCTTTGATGTTGTTCGTATTTTAAAAGAGAAAAATCCCTCAGCAATTTTATTAGAAAATGTAATCGGTTTAGTTAACCATGACAACGGCAATACATTTAATCAAATAAAGAAAACTTTAGAAGGTGAATTAGGTTATAGAATTGATTCGAGGGTTCTTGATTCGGCAGACTATGGTGTGCCTCAACATAGAAGAAGAATATATATCGTTGGCTTCAAAAAAGAAGTATTAAACACTCCCTCCTTCCAATTTGATTGGCCTAAACCCCACAATAAAAAAGTTGGCATTGGCTCGTTTGTAGAATCCCATAGAGAAGGTTATACCATATCTAAACATCTACAAAATTCTTATATTTATAAAGTCGACGATGGTCGCCCGCAAGTAATAGATAGTGAATCAGACTTCCCTGTAAAAACCTTAGTATCAACATACCATAAAATACAACGACTGACAGGGACGTTTGTGCGCGATGGCGCAACTGGCTTAAGACTCTTATCAGAGAATGAATGTAAAGCAATAATGGGTTTTCCTAAAGAGTTTCGTTTTCCTGTTTCAAGAACACAAATGTATCGACAAATGGGAAATTCTGTAGCCATTCCAGTCGTTCAAGCAATAGCCAATAATATAGTCACTATCTTATCAGGTATTAATGAGCCATCAATAAACCTAGATGAAATAAAAATGCTTGCTACTGCCTAGTCATTTCAAAATCTACAAAGCCCAAGTTTTATCAATCTCATCTGCCTTCAATGGCTTAACCTGCAACTCACGCTCTTCTTCGCCCGGCCTGCCAATTTTAACCGTGATCTCATCTTCATCACGTCCTTGGCTGTAACGCGCGGTGATTTGCGCGGCGATGTAAATATCTTCTGCTGAAATATCAGAACCATCGAGCAAGGTTAATGGACCATTACAGCTGGCAGTTTTAACGTAGGTGAATTGCTTTTTATAACCTTGTAAGAAACGTGTTTCGCCTTCTTCTCTTGAGACAAT
>CAYOHT010000009.1:0-18245 GCA_964403815.1 uncultured Cocleimonas sp. | reverse complement strand
TTCGACTGGCTTTTTCTACCAAGCCAGATGTCCCGAACCGACGCTCCAATTCATTTAAAACGTCGTCTGGGTGTAAGTTCTGTTGTGCTAATAATACAAGGGTATGAAACCATAAGTCAGCAACTTCGTAGATTATTTTATCGCTTTTGCCATCTTTTGCCGCCATAACGACTTCAGTCGCTTCTTCGCCTACCTTTTTGAGGATAGTATCTAAGCCTTTATCATACAGTGAAGCCACATAAGAACTACCCGCTTCGGCTGATTTACGCTCTTCTAGTATTTTGGCAACCTCTGTTAATGTATTACTCATGCTTTATTCCGCTCTTATCAAAATATAAGGTCTTAAACCCTCATTTCAATGCCTTGATCAGACATATATTCTTTCGCTTCACCGACCGTATATTCATTAAAGTGAAAAATACTTGCCGCTAGTACGGCATCAGCACCTGCTTTTAAAACACCATCCGCAAGATGCTGAAGGTTACCCACACCACCTGATGCAATTACAGGAATATTTACCGCATCAACAATCGCTTTGGTCAAAGGTATATTAAAGCCAGACTTTGTGCCGTCTTTATCCATGCTGGTAACTAATAATTCACCAGCGCCGTAATCGGCCATCATCGAAGCCCATTCTACCGCATCAATGCCAGTATCGTTACGTCCGCCGTGGGTGAATATATCCCATTTATCGGGTTCGCCCTCTTTGCTAACTTTTTTAGCATCAATCGCTACGACGATACATTGTGATCCGTAATATTCTGCCGCTTCTTTAACTAGTTCTGGGTTATGAATGGCAGCAGTATTAATCGCCACTTTGTCCGCACCTGCATTTAGCATGGTACGAATATCTTCAACTTTGCGAATGCCACCACCAACCGTTAGCGGGATAAAGACTTCTGATGCAATCGCTTCAACCATGTGAACCGTTGTTTCACGATCATCCGAGCTTGCCGTAATATCTAAGAAAGTGATCTCATCTGCGCCTTCTCGATTATAGCGCGCAGCAACTTCAACAGGGTCACCTGCATCACGAATATCAACAAAATTCACACCTTTTACGACACGGCCATTATCAATATCTAAGCAAGGAATTATGCGTTTTGCGAGTGCCATTTATGACTCCAAACTCTCTACATATTTATGAGCTTCTGCTAAATCAATTGCGCCTTCATAAATTGAACGCCCAAGAATAGTGCCCGAGATACCTGATTCTTCAACTTTGCAAAGCTCAATAATATCATCCATATTGGTGACACCCCCTGATGCAATCACGGGGATATTTATGCTTTTAGCTAGTTCTACCGTCGCTTCAATATTCACACCTTTCATCATGCCATCGCGGGCAATATCCGTGTATACAATGGCTACAACACCCGCTTCTTCAAAGTTTTTTGCTAAGTCAATTGCCGAAACGGTTGAAACTTCTGCCCAGCCATCAGTTGCCACCATACCGTTTTTTGCATCAATGCCGACGATGATATGACCGGGAAATTGCTTGCATAAATCTTTTACAAACTCAGGGTCTTCAACGGCTTTTGTGCCGATGATGCAGTAAGTGACACCTGCATCTAGATACGCTTGGACAGTTTTCGCATCACGGATACCGCCGCCAATTTGAATCGGCAAGTCAGGGAACTTTTTAGCGATTGCTTCAACCGCAGAGTTATTAACTGGCTCGCCATCAAATGCGCCATTTAGATCAACAAGGTGCAAACGCTTTGCGCCAGCATCAACCCAGCGCGTTGCGGTATCCACAGGGCTATCAGAAAAAACTGTGGTGTCTTCCATGCGACCTTGGCGTAAACGTACGCATTGTCCATCTTTTAAATCAATTGCGGGTAATAGTAGCATTACGACTGTCCTTTGTTATTAGCTTGCGCCATCCCAATTTGTGAAATTTCTCAAAAGTTGCAAGCCATCATCCGCACTCTTTTCAGGGTGTGATTGAATAGCAAAAACGTTATCTTTTGCGACTGCAGAAGCATACTGGATACCAAAATCAGTCTCACCCACAATGATGGTTTTATCCAAAGGCTCAACAAAGTAGCTATGTACAAAATAGAAACGTGCGTTATCTTTAATGCCTTTCCAGAGTGGGTGATCTTGCGTGTGGCTGATTTGATTCCAGCCCATTTGTGGGATTTTTAAGCGATTGCCTTCTGCATCAGTCTTGCCGATATGATCTGTAAAGTGCTGCACTGTGCCTTTGTATAAGCCGATGCAATCTACACCACCGCCCTCAACACTACGCTCCATCAAAACCTGCATTCCCATGCACACACCTAGAAAGGGTTTGCTGGTTGAAACTTCTTTCACTACCTCAACAAGCTCACGTTTGTGTAGCTCGCTCATGCAATCGCGCGCAGCCCCTTGACCAGGAAATACGATGTGATCTGCTTTAGTAATTTCTTCAGGATTTGAGGTTATTACAACACCGTTATCAGTAACGTGTTGTAGCGCCTTATGCACGGAATGGAGATTTCCCATGCTGTAATCGATGACAGCTATCATTTATTACTTCTTAAATTAGGGGTTTATAAAGTGCCTTTTGTTGATGGTATAGCATCTGCACAGCGTTCATCACGCTCAACAGCCATGCGTAAAGCACGACCAAAGGCTTTAAAAATTGTCTCTGCAATATGATGTGCATTTTTTCCGCGAATATTATCAAGATGCAAACTCACCAAAGCGTGATTCACAAAACCTTGGAAAAACTCGTGAAATAAATCAGTATCAAAGTTACCTAGCATAGCGCGCCTGTAATCCACCGTATCTTCCAAGTGTGGACGACCAGAAAAATCAATTACTACTCGCGAAAGTGCTTCATCAAGTGGCACATAAGCATGCCCATAACGGCGTACACCTTTTTTATCACCCATCGCTTTAGCGAACGCTTGACCTAGTGTAATGCCAATATCTTCAACCGTGTGGTGATCATCAATTTGATTGTCACCATTCGCATCAATCTCAATATCAATCATGCCGTGCAAGGCGATTTGTTGCATCATGTGCTCAAGAAAAGGAACTTCGGTTTTAAAGCGCGCTTTCCCTGCGCCATCCAAATTAATAGAGACAATGATTTGAGTTTCTAAAGTATCACGAGTGATAGTAGCGGTGCGATCAGTCATATCTTTCAGTATTTGTTTTTCAGAGGTGCGAATAATACCACAATAGGGGCAAATGTAACCTTAATCAATGTAGTTGCAAGCACACCCCCCTAGTTTTACATGATGCTTCAAATACAGTTAAAACATCATGTAAAACTAGGGGGGTGTGCTTTTTGTTGTCTTTACTGGCAATCTATCACGCTTATCCAAAATCCAAACATTTAACAGACTTCCGAAAAATAGAAACAAGCTAAATACGATCATTAAATAGCCGTAAATCTTTTCTTCTGCCGAAAATGCATACCAAATCCCCATCAGCATATAGACAAATGAAACTAGCATAACGGCGATAAACGTATCACGGTTTCCGTGCAATACACCACGCACAAAATAAAGTAGCGGCGCAACCAGCAAGGCGATTTCTATAGAGCGCGGAATGCTTTGAACAGGTGTTAGCCAACCGTTCCACACTACACACAGCCCAATTAAGCCAACAATTCCGATGCCTGCTAATACTCGCCAGAAAACTGTTACATCCATTTTTTTAGTCACTTACAAGGCCGTTGCAAGTGTTGCCAAGCGCTTACCTAGCGCAATACAAAGTGCTTTTTCATCATCACTAATTGGCAAGTTACTTTCTGCGCCCGCTAAATGCGATGGCCCATAAGGTGTGCCACCTGTTGTGGTGGTGAGCAGTTCGGATTCTGTATACGGCAAACCTGTGATCAACATGCCGTGATGTAATAGCGGAATCATCATACTTAGCAAGGTCGTTTCCTGACCGCCGTGCAAGCTTGATGTTGAGGTAAATACGCCTGCGGGCTTTCCCACTAATGAGCCTGAAAGCCAATGTCCGCTGGTTTTTTCTAAAAAGAATTTAAGCGGTGCTGCCATATTACCAAAACGTGTTGGACTACCTAACGCCAGCGCATCGCAGGCTTTTAATTCATCTAAGGATACATACGGCGCGCCGCTATCGGGTACTTTTGCTGTTGTCGCTTCGCAGGTTTCTGATACTTCTGGAACAGTGCGTAGGATCGCTTCAACACCTTCGATACCCTCTACTCCACGCGCGATAAGCTTTGCCATATCGGCGGTTGCGCCACTTCGAGAGTAGTATAAAACTAAAACTTGTTTCATTTCTTCATCCTCACCCATCTAGCTTTAAAGAATATCGATGATATTTTGAATCGGTCGACCAATCGCCGCTTTGCCATTTTTTACTACGATTGGGCGTTCAAGCAGTTTGGGAAATTTCACCATCGCCTCGATCAAATCATCACGACTCAAACTATCATCTGCCAAGTTATTATCTTTATATTCTTGTTCGCCTTTACGCATAAGCTCGCGTGGCTCTAAGCCCAACATGTCGAGTAATTCAGTAATGGCTTCCTTGTTTGGTGGGGTGTCGAGGTACTTTACAACATCCAGATTAAGCTCTTTTCCTGTCAATAATTCCATTGCCGCTCGAGATTTTGAGCAGCGTGGGTTGTGATAAATTGTGGTTGAATCAGACATTTCTATTCCTTCCAAGTCATTCTGTTATCGGATAAACTGCATTTACTATTTAACTCTACCTCGGCAGACCAAACATGAAAAGAATTAAATCTCTGTTAGCCTTCGCATTACTCTTCTCGTTATTTTTTATTACGGTGCCCACTCGTGCAGACGAAATGGTTAATGACTTTATTTACACCGACCTCAAAGGTGACAAACACCGACTTAGCGATCATAAAGGAAAATGGGTGCTGGTTAATTATTGGGCAGAATATTGCCCGCCTTGCCTTGCCGAAATCCCAGACATTAATCGTTTTGCCCAAGATAATAAGAAGAACTTTATAGCGCTGGGGGTTGATGTGGGTGGTAGTTCGATAGATGAGATTAAAGCATTCAAAAAGAAACTTGATATTCAATACCCGCTTATAAGCTCGCAAGAAGAAGCCTTGCTAGCATTTGGTATTGTTGAAGCAATACCCACAAGTTATATCATTTCACCCAAAGGGGAGCTTGTTGATACGGTTGTTGGAATACTTACCTATATTGACTTAGATGCGCTTGTTAATATGAAAAAGAAATGAACATGCCCTAAAACTAGGGGGGTGTGCTTTGTATACCAACAAAAAAGCCCTCACAAGGAGGGCTTTTTTTCAATCAAACTAGATCACTACTTTAAGCGTAAGGTTTGACCTGGACTAATCGTGTATGGCGCAACTAAGCTATTCATACTGATAATATCCTTCCAATAAACACCTGTTTGACGCATCACCTCAAAGACAGTATCGCCTTTCTTTACCCTGTAAGAACTGCTTCCTCCACCACCTGCCACTGCTGCTTTTGCGGCATTGTAGGTACTTGCTGTATTGGTTGTTCCTGCGCTACCGCCTGCGTACGTTGTAGGCTGGTATGGCTTATACGTTGGCTGCTGGTAGCTGCCTGTGTAAATACTTTTATTGCTTGCACTTACGTTTCCTGCGGGAGCCGCCGTTGTGGCTTTTCCTGCTGAACTGTAATCGTAATAGTTTGTATTACTTGCGCCTGCATTGGCATTGTAGTTACCGCTTCCGTAACCTGTGTAATTTTTATTTTGTGCCTTTGGCTTATTTCTTTGCGCTGCCTGCTGACGATTCCAACGGTCGATATAATACTGCTGGTTGTGTTGCCCTGCTGGCGCTGTTGCTGCTGCTTTGTAAACTGGCTTAGCCGCCGGCTTGTAGGTGTAAGTGCTTTTTGGAGCTGTGTTCGTTCCACATGTCCCACAACTTGCTGCACGTCGCTGACCAAATAAGCCACCGCGTGATACTTGACCTGTGCGTGCTACTTGCCCTGTACTAGAGCCACCTGATGAATACCCGCTGCCTCCACCTTGATTACCAAGTCTATAATTACTACAACCCGATGCCAATACAGCAACGATTGAAGCAACCGCTAATAATTTAATTTTTCTTCCCATGATTCCGTTCATGATAATACCCTTCGATTATGAATCTACTTTAATGTGTAAAAAAGTTATAAGGTATCGATGAAATATCTGCGACGAGAAATGCCCAGATTTTCAGTTATCAAATAGTCACACTAGACCACCCGAACTTGCCCATAACCCCAATTTTTTAATGAATGGTCCCAACCATTCATAAGCCCTGCAAAATGTAAAATTAGTTTTATTATTCTACTTTCTGCAATATACAACTGTGTACTTATGACACAATACACAAGCACTTTAATAGTTTCAAGCTAAAACTCGCTAATTTTAAAGGCTTTTTTGTTTTTTTAAACTTTTTTCAGTAAAAAACTAAAAAGCTCTGCGCCTGAAAGAAAAATCGCCGTAACAATCAAACCCGCTATCAATACTCCCAATGAAACCGCAAGAAACCCTTTCCGCTTATCAATACCAAAAACCCATGCAGCAAAGCTTCCTGTGTATGCGCCTGTTACAGGCAAAGGAATCATGACAAATATCATCAACCCCCAAAATCCCCATTTTTCTATGTTGTCACCCACTTTTGCACGCGTGCGAACAACAATTTTTTCAAATAAATTTGCATACCAATCCATTTTGCTAAATAGATCATGGAAGAACCCCATAAATATATAAACAATGGGAAACGCTAATATATTTGCTGCCGTGCTTATAATATAGGCTGTTACAGGGTCAATGCCTTTTGCCAGCGCATAAGGAATTCCCCCGCGCAATTCGAAAATTGGCGTAATACTTAAAAGAATTGTAGTGATAATATCGTTCATTCTATTTTATTAACCTTTTTACTAATTTAGCGACTAATTATACTAACAAGAGGCACGAATACGACAGATTCGTGATTTTGCACAGAATACTTTGCCTCACTATCTCGCGTTATCACTTGTAAGACCTGCTCACTGTTTTGTGCGCCAACTGGTATCACTAAGCGTCCGCCAATTTTTAATTGCTGAATTAAGGCGGGCGGGATTTCGTCTGGCGCGGCGGTTGCCATAATCGCATCATAAGGCGCAGCCTCTGCCCAGCCCCAACTGCCGTCACTCAAATGTGTACGAATATTTCGATAACCAACTTTATAAAGCAAATCACGCGACTGGCGATAAAGCTCTGGTATCACCTCAACCGTGTGCAAGTTTTTTACCAAACCACCCAAAACTGCCGCTTGATAACCCGAACCTGTGCCTACTTCTAAAATATTCTCTAAAGACTCACTTTCCATCAATAGCTCTGTCATGCGCGCAACAATATACGGCTGGGAAATGGTTTGTCCATGACCGATAGGGAAAGATGAGTCTTCATACGAGCGTGTTGCCATTGCCTCATCAACAAATAAATGTCGGGGTACAAGCCGCATAACGCGCAAAACATCAGGATGAGCAATTCCTTTTTGCTGCAAACGATCAATTAAACGGTCGCGCGTGCGCTGCGATGTCATGCCGACACCTTGGATATTTAATTCACTCATTTATTCAGCACCCAACCAGTCCTTTGTTGCATCAATCGCAGAATAACGCGTTAGGTCAATATGAATCGGAGTGACAGAAATATAATCGTTTTGCACAGCATAAAAATCGGTGCCTTCGCCTGCGTCCGCCTCCTCCCCCACGGGGCCAACCCAAAATATCTCTTCACCACGCGGGTCTTCACTTCGCACCACAGGCTCTGCTTTATGACGCTTGCCAAGACGTGTTGCTTGAAAGCCTTTTAATTTTTCATAAGGTAAGTCAGGGACGTTTACATTAAGAATAGTTGCCGCATGATCTTCTGTCGTCAAACCCAAACTGGGCAGTCTGCCCAATAAATGAATCACCACTTTTGCGGCACTTTCAAAATATTTAGGCGTAAATGATGCTATCGAAACAGCGATGGCTGGCAAGCCAAGGTTGCGCCCTTCCATCGCCGCTGCTACCGTTCCTGAATAGATAACATCATCGCCCATATTAGCGCCTGCGTTGATACCTGAAATCACAATATCAGGCTCATCGCCTTTGTATAAACCTGTTAGCGCAAGGTGCACGCAATCAGTGGGTGTGCCGTTGACGCTGTAAAACTGCTCACCTCGCTCGGTGATTCGCAAGGGTGTTTCCAAGGTTAGCGAATTACTCGCGCCGCTTCTATCGCGGTCGGGCGCAATGGTGGTGACATTTGCAAATTCGCTCAACGTATCACGCAAAATATTTATTCCTGGCGCGATAAAGCCATCATCATTACTCAATAGTATATTCATGTTAACCTTGCTGTTATCCCAACACCCAAATCATAATTAAAAACCATCGTGAATAAAGCAGACCTTAAAAAACTCAAAAAGCAATTACTAGAAAGTCAAAAAGCGGAAAAGCTTGCTGAAAAAAATGCGCGCACCCAACAAGCAAATGATAACCGTGATGATGACTTATTTCGAGCAGCAATGAGCGGTGTTAGCCCTATCTCTACAAACCGCGAAGCATACCACGAAGATGAGTCTGCCGCTTCTAAACCCAGACCTAAAAAGCTCCAACATTATGAAGAAGATTCGTTTGAAATTCACGATCCATTATCAGATGAGTTGGACGTAGAAGAAGTAGAGCCAGAAGGCACTATCAGCTTTTGCGAGTCAGGCATTCAAAAAGGTGTTTTCCGTAAATTACGAAGTGGTCAATACCGCATTTCAGATGAATTAGATTTACACGGCACAACCATTAAACAAGCTAAACAAATATTGATGTATTACCTACAAGAAACGCCACAGTTTGAAAGTTGCTGTGTGCGTATCATTCATGGAAAAGGGCATCGCTCGGGCAATAAAAAACCCGTGTTAAAAACACAGGTTAATCATTGGCTCACGGAGCATGAACGCGTATTAGCTTTCCATTCTGCCAAAGCAAAAGATGGTGGAACGGGTGCGGTTTATGTTTTATTAAAACGGATTTAAGCGATGGCTTTAAAAAGCACACCCCCCCACTTTTGAATGATAGCGCGTTAGCTTTTTTAACGACTGCTAGAACTTATGCAAAGCTACATGGTGTTTGTTAAAACATACTATCTGAGACTTTTATTTAGCAAGTAGCTCTCTTATCGCATTCTCATTAAGTGTTGCTAATTTAACGCCTGGCTTAGCAGTAACTACTGGTGCGCTAGAAGAAAGGTTAACCGCATTTAAAAGTTGGATAGGTCGGCTAGTCGTTTGAGATATTGCATTCGCATTATCTACTCTACTCAATGCTTGAGGCGCGCTTTGCTGGCGTGGTGCTGGTATATTAGCCAATAGCTTTACTGCATTTGCCATCTGAGTACGATTGAAACCGCGTGATTTTCTTGGTGCTGGGCGTGATGCGTAAATAGTTTTTGGAACGCTTCTAGCATGCGCCGCTGTATAACGGTAATGCCCAGTAATAGGAAATCTAAACAACACATCTTCCATTTGTGGACCATGAGCGATGTTATGCACAATCATCTTACGACGCGGATCAGCGCGTGAAGGCTTATCAACCACTACACCAATATGAGGAAGACCAGGGCCAACCATCCAAGTGACTAAATCACCTGGGCGATAGTCTGTAGGGTTACGCGTGATGGGCAAAGCAGCGCCACGACGTTGGAAGAATGCACGTAGATTGTAAACGCGACGATGATCTATATTCGCATCAGGCTTTGATAATCCCCATTTTTTAACATTTGGGTAAGCAGAGAATGCTACTGTCATATCTTGATGAACTTGTGATTGCAGATCAATACCTAGTTTGCGGTAAGATCGGACGACCACATCGGTACACACCCCAATATTGGCTGGAACATCGCCCCATGGGTAACCGATTTTAACGTAAGAGCCATCGTATCTAACCCTAGACTGTAAGCGCCCTAGCGCAGCATTAGATAATTTCTTAGCAAAAGAACCATAGTGTCTTGATCTATTAATGCTTGGGCGTCTTTGTGATGATGCGCGCCTTGCTCTTGGTTTACGCTTTTCGTAAACAACTGGCGTTATCTTAATATCTGCCACTTCTTTTTGAATGGGTGCAACAATATTGGCAGTATTTGGTTTTTTGGGGATATTTGTCGTTCTAGTCCCTGAACATGCTGTCATGCTTACAGACACAATAATCACGGGTGCAGCTAAAGATAGTTTTTTTAACACGATTTTCCCCTTTTCTTTTTATTATTATATATATTTTACTTAACTAGAATAAACGATAGTTACTGAGCGCAAGCTGAATCGGCGCTCTTAGCAATTAAACTAATTACTTGCCGACTATTTGTTTGCCAGCTTTTTTAAAACATAAGCAACCGCCATAAATGCAAAACTGCCTGTCACCATTACAGAAGACCCTATTCCACCAGCACAGCTTAAACCTCCTACGTCATTTTGTGGTTTTTGTTGAGATACATTTCCTTCATCATGACTATAAAGTAAGTGCTCGGGAGAATGAACGCACGGTATCGAGAAACGTCGCTTAGTATTGGTAGAAAAGCCATGTTTCTGCCGCAAAATCTTGCGTGTTCTAGAAAGCAAAGGATCATGCGCTGTTTTACTTAAGTCTGAAACCTTAATCAGGCTTGGGTCGAGCTGTCCGCCTGCGCCACCTAAGGTGATAATTTTTAATTTTTGGCGCTTACACCATGCAATAAGAGCCGCTTTAACCTTCGAATTATCAATACAATCAATAACATAATCTGCATTTTCATCAATTAAATCTACAATATTTTCCTGCGTGAGAAAGTCTTCAATAATACAAACCTCGCAGTCTTCATTAATCTCGCGCACTCGCCCTGCCATTACATCGGTTTTATTTTTGCCCATGGTGCTACTCAGCGCGGGAAGTTGCCGATTAATATTAGACTCTGCCACCACATCCATATCAATTAAAGTAAGTTTACCGATAGCATTTCGTGCTAAGGCTTCAACCACCCAAGAGCCAACACCACCAATACCGATAACAATAATGTGTGAGCGCTTAAACTGCTCGAGTCCTTGCTTACCGTATAAGCGCTCAACACCCCCAAAGCGGCGACTAGAATCTTGTTTTGTCATAGGTTTTGGTTTTACCATACTAAGGACTCTGTAACGAATAATGGATCATTACGGATAGTTTAAAGCACACCCCCCCACTTTTACATGATAGCCCATAAGTTTTTTGACTATTGCTAACGTTGTTATGCAAAACCACATGAAATAAAGTTGGAGCAACGCCGATAATGGTCTATTATCAACAAAAAGAAAACCGCATAGTTATTAGTTGGGAAGTACAAACAAAATAGGGGTTCAAGATGTCAGAAGGTATCAATCATAATGCTCTGAAATTGCTTATTGAGGCTGATGCCGTGGACTCTGCAACCGTCATCGCTAACGCAGATCAGTGGACTTTAAAAATAATGTTTGGCGATGCTGAAAAAACGATTCTCGCCAAAAACAGTGGCAAAGCACGCATTTGGAGAAAGTTAGATACGCTCGCAAAATACCTTTCTGGACTTGGTATAAACCGTTTCGAAACTGACTTAGCCAATTACGACCCCAGCCAAAAAACATTAACACGTCCTGACAGTTCCGCTATTCTAAAGCGAACCCATGAGGCACATAGATCGCAACAAGAGAAAGAAGAAATTCAAGAAGCCATTACTGCGATTGATAAAAAAGCATCCCCTGATAAAGTAAGAGGTAATTGGGAGCAACGCCGCGCTAGAATATTGAAACAAGAAAACCCTCGGGTGAAATAGCTATAATAAGATGATATAGGTCATATAATTACTCTTGTAAAAGTGGGGGGGTGTGCTTTAATTATCTAGAGATAATTGCATGAGAGTATAGCGAGAGTGAAAATAGCGTAATTCTCCTTGGTTTTTTCACAAATGAGGCTAATAGCAGGGTTGTTGACCTCAATTGTAGAAAAACTAGGGAGAACTCAAGCATTTTTAATCGTCATACCTCTCGTGTAATGGTCTTCTAATACCATAGAGATCACGCATGCAAAACCCCGATATCCAAGCCGTTAAAAAATACCTTATGAGTTTGCAGGATTCTATTTGCGAACAACTCGCCCAAGAAGATGGCGGAGCCGTTTTTGATGAGGATAACTGGGAGCGTGAAGTAGACCCCAAAAAACCAACCATGACAGGTGGCGGACGCACGCGATTGTTAGTTGATGGCAATATTATCGAGCAAGGTGGTGTGAATTTTTCTCACGTTTTTGGCGGAAAAATGCCAGCCTCTGCCACAGCAGGTCGTTCTGAATTAGCGGGGCGTACCTTTCAGGCGATGGGCGTATCGTTAGTCATCCACCCGAAAAACCCAATGGTGCCAACATCTCACGCAAACGTTCGATTCTTTATTGCAGAAAAAGAAGGCGAAGACCCCGTATGGTGGTTTGGTGGCGGTTATGATTTAACGCCTTATTATGGCTTCGAGGAAGACTGTGTCGAGTGGCATACAACCGCGCAAAAAGCCTGCGAGCCATTTGGCGACGACGTTTATAATAAATACAAAAAATGGTGTGATGATTACTTCTACTTAAAACACCGTGACGAACAACGCGGCATTGGCGGACTGTTCTTTGATGACTTAAATGAGTGGGGTTTTGAAAAATCGTTTGCGTTTTTAAGAAGCGTGGGTGACAGCTATGCGGCGGCTTATCTGCCCATTATGGCGCGTCGCAAAGCATTGGAATATACCGAAGCACAGCGAGACTTCCAATTATACCGTCGTGGTCGCTATGTTGAATACAACTTGGTATACGACCGTGGCACATTGTTTGGATTGCAGTCGGGCGGGCGAACAGAATCAATTTTGATGTCCATGCCACCGTTGGTTAAGTGGCTCTACAATTGGAGCCCTGAAGCAGGCACTGAAGAAGCACGCTTATATGATTACTTTCTTAAACCAAAAATTTGGATTAATTGAATTATTTTTTTGGGCGAGAAAGCTTAACCATTTTATAAAAAAATCAAACCATTACCACCAAAATAAACCCGAGGGTAATAGCGGTCCAAAATCCTGTTTGACTCATTAATAAGTCTTTCATTGTATTTACCTCACTCAAATAAGTTGATGACTCATTTTATATCGGTTTATTTAAGTGTGGTTTGCTCTAAGTCAAGAAACTGTAGCTTTCGTTGGGGTTCTTCATGTAAAACTAGGGGGGTGTGCTTACAAGCTTAGATGAGCAAAATTATTTCTTAGAAGAATTTCTATTGAGGGTGCTTTTATTAATAATGGTTAGAGCGCGACTTGCACTAACCAAGCCTTCTCCAAACTCTTGATCCCTTCCGGGTTTACCTAGGTCTATAGCTGTTTCTGTTAATGTTTTGTCAATCAATTCACTTTTCTTCCCTTGAGAAAGAAGCAAAGCCGTAATACCGCTAAGGTGCGCTGCGGATAAGGATGTACCTGAGGCAACTTTATAAGTCCCTCCAGGAGCGATGGTTAATACGTTAACGCCTGGCGCAGAGTAATCTATAAACTTCCCTTTATCGGCCATACTATAAAGTTTTTTATTTTCATCAACTGCTGTTGTGGCTAATACACCAGGGATAAGTGCAGGATAAATTGTACTTCCCCAGTGTCCTCCATTTCCCCCTGCAGCAATAACAATAATACCTTTTTTAATAGCTTTATCGATTACTTTTTTGATAAGCGCATCACGCCCACCTGTAAAACTTAGATTAATCACATCTACTTTATGCTGAATACAACTATCAACCGCTTTGGCAATATTAGCGGAAGTGCCTTCTAAGACATGTGGGCGGTTTTTTGTGGTGTTAAATGCACTAATGGCAAGTAATTTTGCTCGTGGAGCAATACCAATATGTTTGTTTTGACTCACCAACACACCTGCAACCGATGTGCCATGCAACATGGTAGCCACATCTTTAGCATCGTAATCCACATAATCTAAGGTTTCGATGTGTGCATTGGATAAGGATGGATGGAAAATATCAACTGGCGTATCAATCATGCAAATGGTAATGCCTTTTCCTTGTGTTGTTTTATGAACCAGGTTAACACCTGTTTCATACATTGGATAAGTATCACTATAGGTTACAGCTGCAGGTTTAAACGTGTTATTTGAACTACTGCTAACCTTCTTTTCTTTTTTATTAATTATTTTACTTAAATCAAGCGAATCTTGACCTTGAGTATTAGCAATGACCATACCTGTTTTTACAGATGACAATACAACTTTCTCGGTCTCTTTTAGATTATATTTCGTTGTTATGTCTTTAATATTGATATTAGCATCCGAGGGATACAACAATACTACTTCATCTTTTTTATAGTTTGTACGCTTGGGTGGTGGTGTTTTCTTCTTAATTCCAAAAATACATGGTAAGGCAAAATCATACTTTGCACACCCTTTTGCAAAATACACTCTATCGTCCGCACTCGTTATGCTCACGATGGAAGTGCTTAAAAAGAACAAAATGATTGTCCAAACCTTAATAAGATTCTCCCACAAACCAGATTAGTTTCTTGTTTTCAGATAGCTTTTTAAGTAGAGATTTTAAATCTTGCGGGTTCGGCTTTTCAGTAAAACTAATGCGATACATGCCTTTTTTCCCCGCTACTGCAACCGTACTCGTTTGAAAGTTTTCCAGAATTTCAACTAGACGACTATCATCAGGCTCAACACTTAAACCTATAAATATCGACGTATCAATACTTTGATCTGTTCCTATATATGCAGGATGAAAAGTATTCTTCGGATTAACTAGCGGCTCTACAAAAGCAAATAAGAGCGCTATAGAAAGAGTGACTATCGATGCAAAACCCATATATTGCGCTTTTGTCATATCACCCGACAACAAAGACTTTATAAACCCTTTTGCACCTGATGCCTGTTGGTTTTGTCTAGCATCGCCAACACGTGTTGACACATTATTAAATACTTCATGATTAAAGACAGCTTTTAATCTCTCTTCGCTAGACTCTAACGCAGAAAAATAAAAAAGTTCTTTTTCCTCATGAAGAAAGTTGCGTATTTTATATTCTATTTTAAGCTGATCTTGTAGCTCAGGGTACTTCTTTAATGCATCTTCCACATAGCTTGTCTCTGTAGAAGTTAATCGCCCAGAAGCATACCAAGGCAATAGCTTTAATGCCTCTTCAAAAAAATCATTATTTTTATGTTCTAAACTCATTAGATACTTAATCCGGTATTCAACAATATTTCTTTTAGTTTACTACGCGCATAAAACATGCGTGTTTTAACCGTGCTCTCTGATATTTGCAACATGCTTGCGATATTCTTTACAGAAAGCTCTCGAAAATAAACCATCTCTATAACTTCGCGATGCTTATCGCTTAATTTTTTCAAGCTATGAACAATATTTTCATTCCTTTCTGATAGCAATACTTTGTCCTCTGGCAACATTGAGTCATCTTCAAGACGCTTATCAATAGAATCATCATCTAGCAAAACTTCTTTATTCTTGCGTAAATAACCGATTAGGCGAAACCGTGTAATAGAATGAATCCATGTTGACGGCAATGATCGTCCCGCAAAGCTACCTGCCGACTTCCAAATTTCAATCATTGCCTCGTCGACGATATCCGCCGCAAGCGCAACGTCATTTTTTAAAATACGGCTACAAAATTTAACTAATCGAGGTTGGTAGCTTAAATAAAGTGTCGTAAAAGCCTCACGATCACCGTCCGCTATCCTACTAAGAAGAACCGTATCCTCGTATGCTTTATCACCCACAGTAGGAGGTGAATCTGGCGACAAGTCGTTTTTTAATTCTGCTCCCATATAATCTGTAGATATACCCATATAAAATGTTCAAAAAAGTGTGTTTTAGATACTAATATAAATTTTTTTAACATCTTAGCATAAAAAATGAACCTTATTTAAATCAACTCCTACTTAGCCAATGAAGGAGTTCTGTTGGGCTTGATCAAAGGGGATTAAACGACCAACTTTTGATGAGTGATATCTAGCGAGTCGCTCATTACTACCAACTCCCTCGCAATTTTGGCGGACTTTGTGTCCGCTTTTTTTTGCCTGAAAGTAATGTATATATTCAAACAAACTTATCCAAGTTTAGTACAATAAAGACTATTCATTAAAAGATTACCATACATGCAAAACATTAGCCTCGGGATTGTTATGGATCCTATTGATTCAATTAATATAAAAAAAGACAGCACCTTTGCGATGATGCTAGAAGCACAAAGCAGGAATTACACACTTTTTTACATCCTCCAATCTGATCTTTTTGCTAAAGACGGCAAGGCATTTGCCAAGATGTATCCCGTTAAAGTCATGGACAACCCTGAGAATTGGTTTGAGCTTGGGAATGCCATCACTCAACCCTTACAGTCATTATCATCTGTTTTAATGCGTAAAGACCCACCCTTTGATATGGAATATATTTACTCAACTTACTTATTGGAGCTTGCAGAAAAAGAAGGTTGTTTAATCGTCAACAAACCCGCCAGTGTACGCTCCGCCAATGAAAAGTTATTTACGGCATGGTTTCCAGAATGCTCCCCCGAAACTTTAGTAACGAGGGATATGGATAGAATTAAATCTTTCCAACAAGAATTAAAACACATCGTCGTTAAACCGCTGGACGGCATGGGTGGCGCAATGATATTTCAGATTCGTGAAGGTGATACCAATAAAAATGTCATTCTCGAAGCCATTACTAAAAATGGCACTGAAACCATTATGGCGCAGCGCTTTTTACCTGAGTTTAAACAAGGTGATAAGCGCATCTTGCTAATCAATGGAAAGCCTTTTCCTCATGGTTTAGCGCGTATCCCCGCTGAAGGTGAAGGCAGGGGAAACCTTGCTGCTGGCGCGAGTTATAAAGGCGTTGACCTCACAACACGTGAAATTGAAATCTGCAATATCGTTGGACCAACATTGAAAGAGATGGGTTTAATGTTTGTAGGGCTTGATGTAATTGGTGATTATTTAACAGAAATTAATGTCACCAGTCCTACCTGTATTCGTGAGCTTGATACGATCTACTCTGCAAATATTGCAGGGCTGTTAATGGATGAAATTGAAAACGAACTAGAAAAAACAACGGAGAATTACTCATGAAAACACGCGTGAAATGGCTAGACAACATGAGCTTTGTAGGTGAATCAGGCAGTGGACACTCTGTAGTTATGGATGGCCCTCCTGAGTTTGGCGGTCGTAATCTTGGTGTACGCCCAATGGAAATGCTTTTGCTTGGGCTCGGTGGTTGCGCTTCTTTTGACGTGGTATCTATGCTTAAAAAAAGCAAACAAGATTTAGTCGATTGCGAGGTTGAAATAACGGCAGAACGCGCTGATAAAGAACCTAAGGTATTCACCAATATTCATCTTCATTTTGTTATCTCAGGCAATGAATTATCGGATAAGCGTGTAGCGCGTGCAATTGAGCTATCTGCAGAAAAATATTGCTCTGCTTCTATTATGCTAGGAAAAACCGCCAAAGTTACGCATGATTATGAAATAATATAACCACAATTAATACCTACCATTCATCCATTAAACTTGTCCTTTTGAGCCTTTTTCCTTATAGTCGCCACCCATAACAAACAACCACAATAAAAACAATAACCTCGTTTGTTAAAAGATCAAGGGCTAACCCAAATGAAATTTTCAAGAATTGTCTATCTGACAGGTCTGTGCGTATGCCTGTTAGGCATTGCTAGTACTGCATCTGCGACTCAAAAGAATACTAAGAAAAGTAAAATAAGTGCCGCTCAAATGCAGCAGGCTTACCAACTCCTACTAAAAAAGCCTGCGAAAAAAAGCTTAGCAGCACCCAAAAAGCACAAAGTTAAAAGCAACAAAAAGAAATCAAATCCAGCGCGTTATCGTGTTGTCGCAACGGCAAAAAAACAAATTAGTAAAAGATATCGCTGGGGTGGATCAACGCCTAGAGCTGGCTTTGATTGTAGCGGTTTAACGAGCTATGCTTTCAAATCAGCCAATATCCACTTGCCTCGCACTGCCGCAGCACAATACAAACACACTAAACGTGTTTCGTTATCAAAAATGCAAGCTGGCGATCTCATCTTTTTCCATACTCGCAGAACAAAAGCACGCGTTAATCATGTCGGCATCTATGTAGGTAATGGGCAGTTCATTCACGCGCCACGCAAAGGCAAGCGCGTTTCAATCGCAAAACTTAGTAAATACTGGCGCAGAAAAGCCGTTGGTGCTGGAAGAGTTTAGGCTTCTTAGGGAA
>CAYOHT010000008.1:0-20021 GCA_964403815.1 uncultured Cocleimonas sp. | reverse complement strand
CGTTAAAGGGAACGGAACATTAAAGGGCAAAATAAACCAGCCTGAAATTAGCCTTGATATTGTTGCTAATGATTTAGTGTATGAAGACTTTAAGCAAGGTAAAGAAAACTTTGTATTAAAGGGGGATTTAGCTATGGATGGTGGCGTACTCCATTTGAAAAATCTTAACCTTAAAAGTGGTAAAAATGAATTAAAGGTATCAGGGCAAGCTAGTGAGCCTTTCGATATAAAGTGGGGTATAGATGCAAAAAATCTTAAACAGGTTTCACCGTCGTTAGCAGGAAGAATAAAGGGCAGTGGTAGACTACAAGGAACTATAAAGAAGCCTGAAGCAAAGGTGAAAATAGAGGCTAACAGTCTTGTTTACAATGACCTTAAACAAGGTAAAGAGACATTATTTATTGATGGAGAAGTTGGAGTAAACCGTACCGCAAAAGGCGATATTATCCAGCTTAAAACTTTTAGTTTGAAAACAGGTAAGAATAAGTTGGAAGCATCGGGGCAAGCTAGTGAACCCTTTGACCTTAAATGGAAGATTGATGCCGCTAGCCTTCAACAAGTTTCACCATTGCTGGGATCATTGTTAGATAAAAAAATTGCAGGAACAATAAAGGGTGAAGGCAGCTTAAAAGGCACGCTTAAAAAGCCAGAAGTAATAATAAAGCTGGTCGCAAATAACCTCATTTACGATGAAATTAAGCAAGGCAAAGAAACGATCTTTGTAGAAGGTAATTTGGGTTTTATTAGGGTTGGCAATAAAGACATTATTAGGCTCAATGATTTAAAAGTAAAAAGCGGCAGTAATACGGTACAAGTTTCAGGTCAAGCTAGTGAACCATTAAAGCTAGATATTAAAGTAAATGCTTTAAAACTAGCTGAAATATCGCCAGACATTGATGGCAGTATTAAAGGCGCAGCACAAATACTCGGTAGCTATAAATCCCCTGTCATAAAAGCAGATATGAATGCATCAAACCTACGTTACAAAAAGGATCGGTTAGGTGAGGCAGGTATGCGTGTCAAAGGTGAAGTGCAACTTGTTGAGGGTGTACCCATTATCAAAGCTATGACTGCTTTTGTGGGTGAAAATAAGATACTTATATCAGGCCGTGCAACGAGCCCGTTTGATATGACATGGGATATTAAAGCAAAAAAGTTAAAGCAGCTTTACCCTGGCTTGTCGGGCTATCTCGTGGCTAAAGGTAAGCTACAGGGCACGATTGATAAGCCCATTATTAATGGTACAGGTGAAGCAAAAAACATTAATTTCAAAGGTTTTAAATTGGGCTCAGGCAACATCACAGCACAAACCAATAATGGTGTTTATAAAATAAAGGGGAAAATTAAGAAACTACAAAGCGCCGATAAAAAAATTAATAAAGCAACGTTTGATATTAATGGACGCATTGAAAATCATTCCATAAAAGCATTTGTCGATCATGATGAAGGAAAAGTGAAGTTAACCGCAAACGGTGCATGGTTGAATGAAACATGGAAAGGAAACCTGCAAAAGCTAGAGGTGAAAGAAACCCAAGCAGGCGACTGGCGATTACAAAAGCCAACACAAATTTCATTGTCAAAAAACGGTTTTAGTAGTCAGCGTTTTTGTTTATCGGGTAAGGTTGATGGGGGAAATACGCAAATTTGTTCTGCAACATCGTGGTCTAAGACAGTAGGTCTAACCACTAAAGGCACTTTAAGTAAAACACCTTTGAGCTTGTTTAAACCTTGGCTACCTAAAGATATAGAGTTAAACGGGTCGGTTAGTGGCACGTACGATATACAACAAAATAATGGAAAACCAAAAGGCACGATAAAACTGACATTACCCGACAGTTCTTTTACCATCAAAGGAGAAGGCGATGACGAGAGATCATTTGGTTACAAAGGTGCAGAATTTAGTGCGATCATAAATAACAGAACGGTCAAAGTTAAAGCGAGTATGAGTATTGTTAATCGTGGCAAACTAACAGCAGATGCCATGATTAAATTATCCCCACAAAATGGCAGGCACACCATTAACGGAACCGCAAATTTTGACGTACCAAACATCAACTGGGCGCAAGAATTTATTCCACGCAGCCGTGGTTTGCGTGGCAAGCTCACCAGTAAATTAACCTTTTCAGGGCTTTTAACCAAGCCACAAATTAAAGGCAAGGTTGATATAACCAATGCCTATTTAAGGTTGCCAGAAGCAGGTACAGAACTGACCAATATTAATCTAAAGCTACGCGCCGATACGCCAGGAAAAGCCACCATTACAGGAAAAATGTTAATGGGCAAAGGCGCGCTTAATGTCACGGGGAGCTTTGATGGAAGAGATATTACCAAATGGAAGGCGACGGTAAAAGTGACAGGTAAAAACATTCTGTTTATGAATACCAATGAAATTAAGGCGCGTATGACCCCCGACTTAACCATTGGCGTTACACCCAAAGTAGTAAGCTTTACAGGAAAAATATTAATTCCTGAGGCGACAATAAAACTTAAAAAAATCCCAGAAAGCAGTATTGATGAAAACAGTGATGCGTTTATTGTTGGCGAGAGAAAGCCGGGGGAGCAGGTTTCAGCAATAAAAATCCACCCGAATGTGGTGATTGAATTAGGCGAGAAGGTAAGGTTTAGCGCCTTTGGTTTAAACGCAAAATTATCAGGCTCGGTAAACGTGACGCATAATCGCCGTGACATTCTAGCCAATGGCTCGTTGCGCGTGAGCGATGGTAACTACCAAGCTTACGGTCAAACGCTAAAAGTTGATAATGGACGATTAATATTCAACGGCTCACCCAAACAAATCGGTATGGATATTCGCGCCACGCGCAAAGTGGGTGATACCGTTGTCGGTATCCACTTAGGTGGCTCACTACTTAGCCCTAAATCTACCGTGTTTTCAGACCCAACCCTGCCCGAAAGTGAGGCATTAAGCTTCCTACTAACAGGTCATAGTTTATCTACCTCGTCAGGTACAGAAAGCGCTTTGCTGATGTCTGCTGTGCGCGGGCTTGGGATAACAGGCAACAACAGCTTAATCCATAATATAGGTTCAGCATTAGGCTTGGATGATGTGAATATTGTATCAGGAGAAGACCTTAATAAAAGTAAATTACAGTTAGGCAAGCAATTAGGTTCGCGCCTCTACGTTAGATACTTAGTTGGATTATTCGATCAAACTCAAAAAATATCCGTCGAATATAAAATTAATAAAGTATTGTCACTAGAGGCGCAATCCGCTTCTGATGGAAACTTTGGTTTAGACTTCATCTACGAAATCGAGCGAGACTAAATGACTAAGCTGCCGCTGTTATTAGCTGTGAGTGAAATTGGAGGTTATCCAAACTTCACACTGCTATACGAAAAGCTAGGTTATCAAGTGGTCGTTGAAACCAGTATGCGTAAAGTGCTAAAACTGCTAAAGAAAACCACACCGCAAGTGGTCGTCGCAGAATTTAATTATCAATCTGACTTTAGGGATCGTACTAGCTCATTAGAGTCCATGATGTCTATCGTACAACGCACCCCAATATCAAAGTTATTATCTTTTACGATAAAGAGCATAAAGCGCAACTGGCTAAGTTAGAAGCACGCCATACATTATCAAAGACTTTGGCATTTCCGATTACCGAGAGTGATTTGGAAGAGGCTGTGGCGGGCTTGTAGAATACATCATGTAAAAGTGGGGGGGTGTGATTAATATATTATAAAGCTGATGTTTGAAGCTATAATCAGTTTGTTTTTTATGAGTAATGACTTAGAGAGATTAGATTTCTCATACAAAGGTATCTAGAAATAATATGATGATAGATATATTAAGAAGTACCTGGCCCTTATTTCTTGGTATCGCTCTTCTTATGCTAGGCAACGGCCTGCAGGGTACTTTAGTCAGTTGGCGCGCCAACAATGAAGGCTTTGAACCTAGTACGATAGGTTGGATTATGACGGCCTATTATTTCGGCTTTCTCATTGGCTCATTATATACAACCAGATTAATCCAACAGGTAGGACATACCCGAGTATTTGCCGTATTAGCATCGCTTGCATCAACGGCCGTATTGGTTAAAATACTGTTTATTTCTCCTGATGTTTGGCTGGTGATGCGCTTAATTTCTGGTTTTTGTACTTTGTTGTTAATTTACTTTATATTCCAAAATGAGGCAGTTCTCATGGAAGATCAAGTTGATTATCAGTTAGCACCTTCCAAGCCAACAATTATTGCAATGGAGGCTATTGCAGAGGAAGCTGAGGAAACGATGCTTACGGATGATGAGTGATCATGTAAAAGTAGGGGGGTGTGCTTCCTTTCGACAAGCTCAGGATAAACCAAGTCCGCTCAGCAGAATTGCTTTATATTTTGCTTTCAATCAGTTCAGGCTTTATAAACGGCATTAAAAATGGCTTATGCTCTTTGATTTCATCCAGAGACAATCCGCTCATTTCGTAAGGAAACACCAGCCAATCTTCGGTTTGATGCAGCATAAAGTCAGGTTCAAAATCCACCGCTTTGTAAGAAGGCCTTTGCCATAGCGTGGCTACTTTTACATCGTGTGGCATATTTCTTTTTAAGCGCATTTGTAGGCGATTGATTACTGCATCGATATTTTTCCCCGTGCTAAAAACGTCATCAACAATTAGCAAAGAATCATCAGCGTTGAGGTTTTCAAGCAAGAAGCGTGTGCCGTGTACGCGTAATTCAGCATCGGATGATGCCACGTTTTCGTGATAATAAGGTTGCCCGCGATAGGATGTCCGTAGCGAAATATGATTGGTTTCAACGCCTAGCGTTTGTAAGCATTCTTGAACGTAAATACCGACCGAACTGCCGCCACGCCAAAGCCCAACGATAAAAGTGGGCTTAAAGCCACTTTCAAAAATATTCACCCCAAGCTTGAATGAGTCTAGGATCAGGGTTTCTTCATCAAGATATTTCTTTTTCATAGTGGATATATAAAACAAAAAATAGAATATACTCTTATCGCATGAGTAAAGTCTACCTAACAGCGCAGAGTCTTTTAGAGGATTCCTTCAAACTAGCAAGTCTAGTCCTAGAAAGTGGCTTCAAGCCGACCTTCATTATTGCCGTGTGGCGAGGTGGTGCACCCATCGGTATCGCGGTGCAAGAATATCTACATTTTCACGGTATCCACGCGGACAATATCGCGATTCGCACATCATCTTACAGCGGCATCGATAATCAAGCGCGCCAAGTCAAAGTGTTGGGCTTGGAATATCTTGTTAAAAATATGAAACATAATGATCGCTTATTAATTGTCGATGATGTTTTTGATACAGGTCGTTCGGTTGAGGCGATTATTAATGAATTAACTAGCCGACTACGTTTAAATACACCTGAAGATATTCGCATCGCTGTTCCGTATTACAAGCCCACTCGAAATCAAATTGGTAAAGCGCCTGATTACGTCGTACATGAAACGGCTGACTGGCTGAAGTATCCGCATTCTCTAGAAGGGTTAACGCCAGAAGAGATGAGTCAAAAGCGTCCTGAGATTTATGACATTATCAAGGATTGTTTGCCTCAGACAAGTTCCTAGAAGAGCTTGCTAAGTTAGAGCACACCCCCCTAGTTTTGAATCATAGCTACTAAAAAACTAACGAGCTATCATTCAAAAGTAGGGGGGTGTGCATCCCTTCAACAAGCTTAGGATAAATGATAAGCTCAGCAGAGTGGCTTATCATTTATTTCTAAATATCTGGCTCACTAAAAACAACCCAGAAGCAGCGGCCACAATCGAAGGTCCTGCGGGTGTGTCCCAAAGATAGGATGCGGCTAAACCTAGCACGACGGCTAGCATTCCACTGATAACAGCAAACACTGCCATTTTTTCTGGACTGTTTGAGAACTTCCGAGCGGTTGCGGCGGGGATGATCAATAATGAAGTAATCAATAATGCGCCGATAATCTTCATGGCGATGGCGACTAAAACGGCTACCAATAAAGTATAAGTCGCACTAACTAAAGCTACGTTTACGCCTTCTACGCGCGCTAGTTCTTCGTGTACCGTGAGTGATAACAATGGTTTCCAAATAAATGCTAGGATGACTAGAACTATGGCTACGCCTATGCCAATCATGCCAAGATCATTCCAGCTTACCGATAGAACATCGCCAAATAACCAGCTTGAAATATCAACGCGTACGCCTTCCACAAAGCTAATTAAAACTAATCCTAATGCCAGTGCGCTGTGCGTCATAATACCGAGTAGGGTATCGCTACCCAGTTGTTTTTGGCGTTGCGCTAGGATAAGTAAAATGGCAACTAATACGGTAGAAACTAAAATGCCAATATTAATGTCGATGGAAAGCAGAAAGCCAAGCGCAACCCCTAGGATTGCGGAATGCGAAAGCGTATCGCCAAAATAGGCCATGCGCCGCCAAATGATAAATACACCCAAAGGCCCGGCGATTAAAACCAGTGCAAGCCCTGCTAATAAGGCGCGGAGTAAAAAATCATCCATGCTTGTGATCCGTTTGTGATTGCCCCTTAGAATGTTTGGAAGTATATTCAGAGTCATCATCATGCTTGCATTCGCCAACCACCACACCGCCGTGTAAATCGTGACAATGGTTGTGATTATGCGTATAAACTGCCAAGCCTTCGGCGGGAAGGTTGCCGAATAGTCGTTGGTATTCGGGGTGACTGCTTACGTCATCTGGCTGACCACTACAACAAATATGCTGGTTTAAACAAAGCACGTAATCGGTTTTTTGCATGACTAAATGCAAATCGTGCGACACCATTAATACACCAAAACCATACTGATCTTTGAGCTGTGATATTTTTTCGTAAAGCTCGGCTTGTCCTAATACATCAACGCCCTGCGCTGGCTCATCGAGTATCAACAACTCAGGTTTTTTGAGGAGTGCGCGCGCTAACAATACACGTTGAAGCTCACCGCCAGAAAGTGATTGGATGTCTTGATTCGCTAGATGACCAATATCAATCTCACTCAATACGGCGTTAATATTTTCATGGGATGATTTTTTAGCGAGAGAGATAAATCGCTTTACGGTCAAAGGCATCAAATCATTAATGCTGATTTTTTGCGGAACATAACCAATATTTAGTTTAGGTTTTAGCCAAACCTTGCCGCTATCAGTTTTTTGTAAACCGAGTAAAATACGAATCAGTGTGGATTTTCCTGCACCGTTTGGGCCAATCACAGTTAATATTTTCCCAGCTTGCAATTCAAGGCTGATATCATGCAGAATTGACTTTTTGTTTAGGCTCAAACTGATATGATCAAGTGAGACTAATTTGTCAGCTGGGTTTGTTTGAATGGATGCTGGCATGATGGGTCAGATATAAGTTGGGAAACTAGGATTAATAATGCGTCGTATTGTACTCTATTTTGTTGTGCTGGGAATCTTATCTGTATTTATCGGAGTTGCGAGTGCGGAACCTTCTAAAACTAAACTAAAGGTGCTGAGCAGTATTAAACCCATTCAATCTATCGTGCTTGCTATTGGGGGTGAGCATGTTGTTAGTGATCAACTGATCCCTGATTATGCCTCGCCACATAGCTACGCGTTTAAACCTTCTGATCTGCGAAAGATTAAAAGAGCAGATATTATTTTTCGTATTGATGATCATTTTGAGACGATGCTAAATCCGCTTTTTAAAAGTGTAGCGGATCAATCCAAAATAATATCGCTTGCTGAGAATCCCAAAATTCATTTTTTACCTGTTGCGAGTGGTCATTCACATGCTGATAAGAGTGAGCATGAAGTAGAAGAAGAGCATAGTTCAGAACATCAAGAAAACAGGGATATGCACATTTTCACATCGCCAACGAATGTATTGCTAATGGCAAAGACAATTGCCAGTTCGCTCAGCCGACTAGCGCCAAATAAGAAAGCGCTTTATGAGAAGAATTTACAAACCTTCATCAAAGCGGTTAATCAAAAAACAGAAGATATGAAGCAAGACTTTAAAAGTGTTAAAAAAGCACCTTACTTTGTATTTCATAATTCATGGCAATACTTTAGTGAGTTTTTTGGCTTGCAAAAACCTGAAGTGATTGATATGCAGGAGGAAATTACGGCAGGCGCAAAAAAAATCTTAGAAATCCGTAAAGAAATTATCGAAGACAATGTACATTGCATTTTTAGCGATCCAAGTATTAGCCGTACTAGAAAAAATATACTGACGGAAAAGTTAGACGTAAAAACAATAGAGATTGATGTTCTACAGACTAGACTTACACTTGATGGCGCTACTTATTTGAACTGGCTAGAAACAATGCGAGCTGATATTAAAGCGTGTTTGAGTTATGGGATGTAGCCTTTAAAACATCATGGATATTTGCATTAATTCTGCAGTCGTTAAAAAACTAATGAGCTACATTCAAAACTAGGGGGGTGTGCTTGACCAGTTATCTGATTTGAGAGATTTTTTTTGAAAAGGCGTTTAAAATATGAAACTTAACAGAAGCTGAATACTGTTAAACAGATTCTATAATAAAAATAAAGGGTAATAACAATGTGGCGAGGACAGCTTTTTTCTCTTGTAATAGTAAGTTTAATGCTAATTAGCGCGCCTGCTAAAGCTTTATCAAACGATCCAACAGGGCAAATATTCATCGCAAAGTCTTTTGGTGACTTTAGTAATTGTGGACCAATATCAGCCTTGATGCTGGCGAAATATATTAACTCAGATTTTAGTGCAGGCGACTTAAACACGGCTATTATCAAAGCACGTAAAGTTACCATGAAAGATAAACTGGGTGATGTAGATTATCGCTGGTGGAATATGCGTGATATTAAAAAATATCTAACGCATATGTCCGTTCGATATGATGAAGTAGTGATGCGTAATAATGTATCTATAGGTCAAAGAAAGAGTGAGATCATCTCAAGGCTGAATCAAGGCAATGTCGTGTTGATTAACGTGAATATGAATGATCTTCCTTATAACGCCGAGGTTGGCAAGCCTTACACAACATTCCCTTTATTAGGTAAAGCATGGGGACATTTTTTAGTCATCGTGGGCTATAAAGAAGTGAACGGTCAGATGGCGTTTGAAATACACGACTCTTATTCTAAGAATGGCAAGAACCGCATGTTTTACGCCAAGAACATTGTGAACTCTATTAACAGCTATAATCCAGAAGTGATTTTTGTAAAGAATACAAAAACTATGGATAATTTATGGGCAAGTGCAAGTTGGTAGTATAATAAAGTACTTATTTACATACAAAGCACACCCCCCCACTTTTGAATGATAGCTCGTTAAGCTTTTTTAACGACTGCTAGAATTTATGCAAAGCTACATGGTGTATTGGGAATTGCTTATTAAGGATGATATGCAGCACTTTATAAACAATAATTCACTCCAGCCACCTTACCCAGAAAATACAGAAAAAGCTTTGTTCGGCATGGGCTGTTTTTGGGGTGTAGAAAGAAAATTTTGGGAGCTAGGAGCAGGTATACATATTACCGCTGTAGGTTATGCGGGTGGCAATACTATCGACCCAACCTACAAAGAAGTTTGCACAGGAACAAGTAATCATAATGAGGTGGTCTTGGTGGTTTTTGATCCGACAATTATAAGCTATGAAACCTTGCTTAAAACCTTTTGGGAGAGCCACGACCCAACGCAAGGAATGAGACAAGGTAATGATAGAGGCACACAATATCGTTCAGGTATTTATTGCTACAGTGAGGCGCAAATGGAGCAAGCACAGGCTTCAAAAATATCTTATCAGCAAGTGATAGAAGACGCTGGTCACGCCCAAATTACTACCGAAATTATCCCCTCACCTGAATTATACTTTGCAGAAGAATACCACCAACAGTACTTAGCAAAGAATCCGCAAGGCTATTGTGGTTTAGGTGGATTAGGTTTGGACTGTGCGAAGCTTTAATAGTTAAACCATGAAACCAAGGTCTTTGGTGTTGAAGTTGCCTAGGTTTGGGAAGATTTCAAGCATGTCGCTGTCGCTCATCCCCATCCACTTAGCCAATGTTGCGCCGTATTGATCAACTCCGTATTTAGGAATAAAACGTCCCGTATCTGCAGCATCATCAGGGCCATTCACAGATAGGTTCAGCATGTCACCGTGAATTTCTCCTCCCTTGACAGCGCCACCCATAACTAAGTTATGCCCCGCCCATGCGTGATCTGTTCCATCATCGTTTGAAGTGTAAGAGCGCCCAAACTCGCTGGCAGTAAAGGTAGTTACGCTGTTTTCTACACCAAGTTCTACGGTTGTTTCGTAAAAAGAATCCATGGCTTCATCAAGCTTTGAAAGATTATTCGCATGATCGGTTAATTGATTTCCGTGTGAATCCCAACCGCCCATAGCTACAAAAAATATTTGGCGTTTCATGCCAAGGTTCTCACGAATAGAGATCATCTTAGCAGCCATTTTTAGTTGCTTAGCTAACCCATTTGCGCTGGGGTACTCTGTTGTGATTTTTTGTGCTTTGGTAATTTCAGTCACCAAAGCGCTAATACGCTCATTGGCATTAATATATGTTATCATTTTTGTTTGAGCACATTTTCTTCCCTAGCGCTCTTACTTGTGGGGTATGCATAGTTGCAGCTGTGTTGAATTGTTCGTTCAACCAATTTTCATAGGTTTTTTCCCAACAAGGTGATTGATACTTTCTTTGGTAGGACCAAATGTCGTGCGATTTAAAAAATCGGATGCATCACTTTTATTTTTAACGTTGTGTGAAGTGGATTGTGTGGGAGGCTCTTCGGTATCTTTGTTTTTTGTGGTTCCTCCTCCGCCGCCACAAGCATTAAGAAAAGTGATAATGAGAAAGGGGATTGCTACTTTGAGCATTTTGGACATGGTAATATCCTTAATTATTATGGGTTAGCCTGAAGCAGTGTTGCATCAAACGGCTTAACCCTGACTTAATGATTTTTTATAAAAGCGTTGCATCTATGACAGATATCATCGAAAAAGTTTCAAAAAAACTACATGAAAATAGATTATCCGTGGTATCAGCTGAGTCTTGCACGGGAGGCTGGGTAGCAAAAAAGTTCACAGATTTGGCAGGAAGCTCTACCATTTTTGATCGAGGTTTTGTCACTTACAGCAACCAAGCTAAGCAAGATATGTTGGGCGTATCCACCGAAGCACTGGATAGTTACGGCGCAGTCAGCGAGCAAGTTGTTATTGAAATGGTTGAAGGCGCACTGAAAAATTCACAGGCAGATATTGCGTTATCTATTAGCGGAATTGCAGGGCCAGAGGGCGGAACAAAAGAAAAACCTGTCGGAACAGTGTGTTTTGGTTGGATGAAAAGGGGTAATAAGGCGCATGTACAAACAATTATTCTTGAGGGCGACAGGGATGATATACGCAGGCAGGCGGTGGATTATTCCTTAAATGGCGTGCTTAAGATTATTGCATAAAACAATTAAATAAAACTAATGTTTGTTTTATGTTCGCTTTTGTGTTTAAAATAGAACAAACAACGAATATACAAATAGCTGGTTATAAATAACAGCAAACAAATAAATAAAAACGAAATAAATAAGGTTATATAAAAATGGATGAGCAAAGAAAACAAGCATTAGCAGCAGCATTGGGGCAAATTGAGAGACAGTTTGGAAAAGGCACGGTTATGCGCATGGGCGACTCAGCCGCAGCGCGCAATATTGATGTGGTCTCAACAGGGTCATTAACCTTAGACCTTGCATTGGGTATAGGTGGGTTACCCAAGGGGCGAGTAGTAGAAATATACGGCCCAGAATCATCAGGTAAAACCACGATGACTTTACATGCGATTGCAGAGTGTCAGAAAGCTGGGGGAACCTGTGCATTCGTCGATGCAGAGCATGCACTTGATCCAAGTTATGCCGAAAAGTTAGGCGTAAATATAGATGAGCTATTAATTTCTCAGCCAGATACGGGTGAGCAAGCTTTAGAAGTAACAGACATGCTGGTACGTTCTGGCGGTATTGATATGGTAATTATTGACTCGGTAGCGGCACTAACACCAAGAGCAGAAATCGAAGGCGATATGGGCGACTCGCACATGGGTCTTCAAGCACGTTTGATGTCACAAGCACTGCGTAAATTAACCGCTAATATCAAACGTTCAAATACTATGGTTGTGTTCATCAACCAAATTCGTATGAAAATTGGTGTCATGTTTGGAAGCCCAGAAACCACAACAGGCGGTAATGCACTAAAGTTTTATGCATCAGTTCGTTTGGATATTCGTCGTATTGGTGCAATCAAAAAAGGAGATGAAATTGTTGGTAATGCAACGCGCGTAAAAGTAGTTAAAAATAAAATGGCGCCCCCATTCAAACAAGCTGAATTTGAAATTCGTTACGGTGAAGGTGTATCTCACGTAGGCGAATTATTAGACCTTGGTGTACAAGAAGGTTTTGTCAATAAAGCAGGTTCTTGGTATAGCTACAATGGCGAAAAGATTGGACAAGGAAAGGATAACTCAGGTCAATACTTGAAAGATAACCCTGAAATTGCTGATGAATTGGAGGCCTTGATACGTGAAAAACTACTGCCTTCAAAAACAGAAGCCAAAGGTGAAGTCACAGATAAAAGTACTGAGAAAAAGAATAAAGAAGCAGATAGCCCTGAGTAATTGTTTCATTAATCTGTAAAGCACACCCCCCTAGTTTTACATGATGTTTGAATTTTTAGCCAAGCATCATGGAGCTCTGTATTGATTCTACCAATCGTTAAAAATAACGAGCTATCATTCAAAACTAGGGGGGTGTGAGTACACAGAGTGATAATTTAATTAAATTCTAAATATTCTCATAGTTAGAATATAGCCCTTGCCCTCTTCCCCATAGAGGGCTTTTTTAGTGAGCTTACCGTTTGTATTTTAAACGGATAACTCATTTATGTCGCCGTCTTTTGGGCGACGTTTATAAAATTGCTTCTTAGGAAAAACTACTATGAGTAAATTAGGGTTTAGCAAACGAAGTAATTACTCACGTTGTAAAAATTCTGCAATCTACTCGCTCGCCATGCGGGAGCATTCACGCCAAGAGCTTTACAAGAAGCTCATCCAAAAAGAATATTCTGAGGGAGTTGAACTTAATAAACTATTGGATGAACTTGAAGAAAGCGACTACCTAAACGACCAACGCTTTACTGAAAGCTTTATTCGTTATCGAGTATCACGCGGTCAAGGCAAAGTGAAAATATCAAACGACTTGAAAATGCGCGGTGTTAGCGTTTCATTGATAAGTTATTCAATGAAACAATCAGATGCCGATTGGTTTGCTTTGGCGAGTCAACTTCGTGAAAAAAAATACGGCGAAGATATCCCTGATGACTACAAAGAAAAAGTAAAACAAATGCGCTTTTTATCTAGTCGCGGTTTTGATGCAGAGATGATTCGATACGCTATTGGATAAATATAAAGCACACCCCCCCACTTTCACATGATGGTTGTAAACAATCATGTGAAAGTGGGGGGGTGTGCTTTATATAATACTTGAAACTCCCCTTACATACAGAGACAATACGCCTTTAAAACCCATTAGAGTGTAGTATGTCGACAGATTCTAAAAAGCTCAAAAGCACCGCGGAAATTAGACAAGATTTTTTAGATTTTTTCACGAGTAAAAACCATCAAACGGTTGCTTCTAGCTCTCTTATTCCAGGTAATGATAAAACACTATTATTCACCAATGCAGGCATGGTGCAATTTAAAGATGTGTTTTTGGGTGAAGATGTACGTAACTACACGCGTGCTACATCATCGCAGCGCTGTGTGCGTGCAGGTGGGAAACACAATGACCTTGAAAACGTAGGCTACACAGCGCGCCATCACACTTTTTTTGAAATGCTCGGTAATTTCAGTTTTGGTGATTACTTTAAAGAAGAGGCGATTACATTTGCCTGGGAGTACCTCACAAAAGTAGCCATGTTACCGCCCGAAAAACTATGGGTAACGGTTTACGAAGATGATGACGAAGCCGCAGATATTTGGATTAATAAAATAGAATTCCCCATAGATCGTATAAGCCGAATTGGGGATAAGCCGGGCAAAAAATACGAGAGTGATAATTTCTGGGCAATGGGTGACACTGGCCCATGTGGTCCGTGTTCTGAAATTTTTTACGATCATGGTGAGCACATTTGGGGTGGACCTCCAGGAACGCCCGAAGAAGATGGCGATAGATACATAGAAATATGGAACCTTGTATTTATGCAATACAATCGCTCAAAAAGTGGAGAAATGAATCCACTGCCAAAGCCATCTGTTGATACAGGGATGGGCTTGGAGCGATTAGCTGCAATTTTACAAGGTGGTCATAGCAACTATGATATTGACCTGTTTCAAAACCTAATCCAATTTATAGCAAAACTGGCTAAAACAGACGACCTAAACAATGCCTCGCTTAAAGTGATTGCCGACCATATTCGTTCCTGTTCATTCTTGATTGTTGATGGTGTTGTGCCATCAAATGAAGGTCGAGGTTATGTGTTACGCCGAATAATTCGACGTGCCGCTCGCCATGGGCATAAGCTGGGTTTAAATGATGCATTTTTCCACAAAATCGTAAAACCTCTTGTTAAAGAAATGGGTGGAGCGTATCCAGAACTTGCTAAAGCTGAGCAGAACGTAGAACAAATTCTTTTAAAAGAAGAAAAGCGTTTTGCCGAAACTTTAGATCAAGGCATGAAAATATTGGGTGACGCAATTAGCGATCTTAAAGGCGATACGCTTTCTGGCGACGTGGTTTTCAAACTCTATGATACATACGGTTTCCCACTAGATTTAACAGCAGATATTGCGCGTGAGCATGACTTAAAAATAGATGAAGCAGGCTATGAAACTGCAATGGAGAAACAACGCCAAACGGCACGAGCGGCAGGAAAGTTTGATACAGATTATACCGATAAACTTGATGTAACAGGTGAGACCGATTTTAGCGGTTATGATAAAACTCAAGACGATGTAGAAATTGAATCAATATTTATCAATGGCAAAAAATCCAATGAATTGAGTGATGGTCAAGATGGGCAATTCGTTCTTAAAAGCACACCATTCTATGCAGAATCTGGCGGGCCTGTAGGTGACACTGGTCAACTTGTGTCAGGCACGAATATCTTTGAAGTTAAAGATACGCAAAAACAGGGTAATGTATTTATACATAACGGCACGATGAAAAGTGGCGCTTTAAAATCAGGTGATAGAATCACCGCCCAAGTGACGGAAGACCGTCGCCAAGCTATCGTGCTCAATCATTCAGCCACACATTTAATGCACAAAGCATTGCGCGAAGTATTGGGCGAGCATGTTGAGCAAAAAGGCTCGTTGGTAACGGCGGATCATTTACGTTTTGACTTTGCTCACGGTGAGCCAATGACGAAAGAAGAAATCAACAAAGTTGAACGTTTAGTTAATGATGAGATTCGTTTAAACGCAGAAGCTAAATCAACTATCACAACAATGGATGAAGCCGTTAAACAAGGTGCGATGGCATTATTTGGTGAGAAGTATGGCGATGAGGTTCGTGTCGTTAACATTGGTTATTCAACCGAGCTTTGTGGCGGTGTACATGTAAAACGCGCAGGTGATATTGGTGTGTTTAAACTCACCAGCGAAAGCGGAGTTGCCGCAGGTGTTCGCCGTGTTGAAGCTGTGACAGGAGCAGGCGCACTTAACTGGATTGATGAGAGATCACAGCAATTAGAGTCAATCGCTGGTTTAGTGAAATCAGGTGTAAATGGCGCGGAAGAAAAAGTTGGCTTGGTTTTAGAAAAGTCACGCGCTTTAGAAAAAGAGCTAGAACAATTAAAGTCAAAGTTAGCGACGCAAGCAGGTTCTGATCTTGCCTCACAAGCGATTGAAGTAAACGGAATTCAAGTTTTGGCGGCAAATTTAGAAGGTGCAGATCCTAAATCATTACGCGACACGGTTGATCAACTTAAAAATAAATTGGGTAAAGCTGCTGTTGTGGTTTCAACTATTGCAAATGGTAAAGTCAGTTTAGTCGCAGGGGTAACCAAAGCAGAAACAGCTACGATAAAAGCGGGTGATTTATTAAAGCACGTTGCCAGCCAAATAGATGGTAAAGGCGGCGGAAGGCCCGATATGGCGCAAGGCGGAGGCAATGATACAAAAGCACTGCCTGCGGCATTGGAGTCTGTTGCTAAATGGGTAGAAGGGCAGCTAGGAAGTTAGATGAGAAATAAACAATGTCAAAATTAGTCGTACAAAAATACGGTGGTACATCGGTTGGTACGGTCGAGCGTATCCAAGAAGTTGCCAAACGTGTGGTGCGTTACCGTGAGCGTGGTGATTCGGTGGTGGTTGTTTTATCAGCGATGTCAGGCGAAACCAATAGATTAGTCAGTTTGATCAATGAGATTAACCCGCAGGGCTCAGCGCGAGAAAAAGATGTAATTCTTTCGACAGGCGAGCAAGTAACTATCGGCTTGTTAAGTTTGGCGCTCGAAGCCAAGGGCTGTGCAGCGCGATCTTACACAGGAACACAAGCGCGCGTGATGACAGACAATGCATTCAGCAAAGCCAGAATCAGCGAGATAGATGGAAGTAAAATTAAAGAAGATCTTGTTGCTGGAAAAGTAGTTGTAGTGGCAGGTTTTCAAGGTGTTGATAGCGAAGGTAATATAACGACGCTCGGTCGTGGTGGCTCAGATACGACGGCAGTTGCTTTAGCGGTCGCGCTGGAGGCAGATGAATGCCAAATTTATACTGATGTGGACGGTGTTTACACAACCGATCCGCGCATGGTGCCTGATGCGCGTCATATTCCAAAATTGGCATTGGAAGAAATGCTAGAGATGGCGAGCCAAGGCTCAAAAGTTTTGCAAATTAGAGCAGTAGAATTTGCTCACAAATACGATATGCCGATTAGAGTTTTATCAAGTTTTGATGAAGGCGATGATGGAAAAAGTACGCTGGTAACGCGTGAGGAAGACATAATGGAAGAAGTATTGGTGCGCGGTGTCGCGTTTAATCGAGACGAAGCACAACTAACAATTACAGGCGTGCCCGATCAACCAGGTGTGGCGTATAAAATTGTCGGCCCAATATCAGATGCCAATATAGAAGTGGATATGATTGTGCAAAGTATTGGTTCAGATGGTGCAACGGATTTTACTTTTACAGTGCATCGTAATGATTTTGAGCAAGCTAAAAATATTTTGGCGGATACAGCAAAAAAAGTGGGTGCAGACAACTTTAGTGGCAATGATAAAATTGCGAAAGTTTCTATTGTCGGTGGCGGAATGCGCTCTCACGCAGGCATAGCCTCTGATATGTTTGCCGCCCTTGCAAAAGAAAATATAAACATTCACATGATTTCTACTTCTGAGATTAAAGTTTCTGTGGTTGTTGATGAAAAATACCTAGAGCTTGCGGTAAGGTCCCTGCACGAAGCCTTTGGTTTAGATCAAGCTTAGCAATCTATTATCTTGCTTGAATTCAGCTACCTTAGTTTTAGTGAGCTTACCGTTTTGTTTTTTTAAACGGTTAACTCAATTATTAGAGTGAAACCGTTATATGATTAACTTGTAATGATTGATTAGTATCATTGTACAGGGTTATTCTAAGGTATCTATTTTCAAGATTAATCAATAGGATTTTCCATGGGGCAGACTTCAACCAAAGCAGTATTCATCCCGCTTAATATCGCCGTCATGACGGTATCCGATTCACGCACTGATGCTGATGATAAGTCGGGAAAGATTCTAGCCGATAGGCTAATTGAAGCAGGGCATAACCTGGTAGAAAAGAAAATCGTCGTCGATGATATTTACCAAATGCGTGCGGCAGTTTCACAGTGGATTGCTGATCCTGATGTTCATGCCGTTATCACCACAGGCGGTACAGGCTTGACGGGTAGAGATGTTACCCCTGAGGCGATGAAAATTTTATATGACAAAGAAATTGAAGGCTTTGGTGAAATCTTCCGTAAAATATCATACGACTTAATTAAAACCTCAACCATACAATCTCGTGCTATCGCGGGGCTTGCTAATGGCACGGTTATATTTTCACTACCCGGTTCGCCAGGCGCGTGTAAAGATGGTTGGGATGGGATAATTGTCCACCAGCTAGATTCACGCGTGAAGCCGTGTAACCTAGTAGAGATGATGCCAAGATTTATGGAGAAATAAGAATGAGTGTTAGTGGTTGCGACGATGGTCAAAAGCTAATGCCTATAGATGAAGCGTTGGCGCTGTTATTAAACAATGCAGAGCCCATTACCGAAACAGAAAAATTGCCACTAACTGAAGCGCAAGGGCGCATATTGGCAGAAGGTTTATCATCAACCATTGAAGTGCCACCACATAATAACAGCTCTATGGATGGCTATGCCGTGCGAAGTGCTGACTTAGCTGACTCAAGCGAGAAACTACTCCCAATTAGTCAACGCATCCCCGCTGGTGTTATGGGCTCGGAATTAAAGGCTGGCACTGCCGCCAGAATATTTACAGGCGCGCCCATTCCAGCAGGAGCAGATGCGGTGGTGATGCAGGAAGTTTGCACGCTTGTAGGCGAAGGGGAAAGTGAGGGAATAGGCAGCGCTGTAAAAATAACAGGACCAGTCCCCGCAGGAAAAAATATTCGTAACGCAGGCGAAGATATCAAAACAGGCGATGCCATTCTCAAGGCAGGCATAAAACTTAAACCACAAGATATTGGCTTAGCTGCATCAGTAGGTATCGATGAAGTTAGCGTTTACAAGCGTTTGCGCGTTGGTATATTTTTCACAGGAGACGAGCTACGCGAGCCGGGTGAAACGTTAGAGGCAGGACAAATCTATAATTCAAACCGTCACACCATGCGCGGTTTACTCGAAAACTTAAACTGTGAAATAATCGACCTAGGTACGGTAGAAGATACCTTAGAAGCCACCAAAGCCGCGATGCTAAAAGCTGCCGAACAAACCGATCTCATCATAACCAGCGGAGGTGTCTCGGTAGGTGAAGAAGATTATATTCGTATCGCATTAGAAGAAATCGGTCAGCTCGATATGTGGCGTATTAATATTAAGCCTGGTAAACCACTCGCCTTTGGCAAAGTGGGCAATACGCCATTTTTAGGAATGCCCGGTAATCCTGTATCCGTATTCGCGACATTCTGTATATTTGCGCGCCCTTTCATTCTACAAAAACAGGGCGCTAGTGAAACCAAAGCCAATAGCTTTATGGTGCCTGCCGCATTCGAATGGGAAAAAGCAGGCAAACGCCATGAATATGTAAGAGCAAAAACTGAAGATGGCGTGATTAAAATATTTCCGCATCAAGGCTCAGGTGTGCTTACATCAACCAGTTGGGCGAATGGTTTGGCAATTATCCCAGCAGATACAACCATCCAATTAAAGGATATGGTTGAATTTATCCCCTTTAGTGAATTATCTGTTTCTTGAAAAGGTCTTCTATAATTTGTAGAAGTGATGATATAGGTATTACACGTCATTCCCGATAAAGACACTCGGGGAGGACGAGATATGCCAATGCTTTTGGAGCTATTTTATAAAAAGCCAGCTCATATAGTTGGTTTTTTTGTGAGTGAGTTTTGCATCAGAGTTAAAAGTTTGTATAGTGGGGTTTTTTACAGCATAACCTCCTTGATACAAAGACATCATGTAAAACTAGGGGGGTGTGCTTCGCTTGTACTTTTTCTAAAGCAAGTTATCTTTATCAAAATTTCTTTTGTAGAAGACAGCAATGTTGCCAATCTTTTGTACTAGCTCGGCTTTGTGTGTTTTAGCAAGCTCGCCCACAAGGGCGTCTCGCACGTCACGATCCCCTACATTGATTTTCACTTTCACTAACTGATGAAAATCAATGGCGATGGCAAGTTCATCGTTTATACTATCTTTCATACCATGTTGCCCAACGGTAACAATCGGCTTGAGTTTATGTGCTAATGCTTTAAGCTGTTTTATTTGTGATTTATCCATGAAGCGGATTGTAGAGAGATTAATAAAGAATGGCGAGAAGTAAAAGCAGTGGAAATTGGTTAAAAGAGCATTTTGATGATGAATATGTCAAATTATCTCAAAAAGAGGGTTATCGTTC
>CAYOHT010000007.1:19661-21739 GCA_964403815.1 uncultured Cocleimonas sp. | reverse complement strand
TGAAACCCTTAAACTTGTGCCTTCAAACCATTCAATGTTGTGCGAAAACAGCCCGGGGAGCACGGTATGTAGTATGTGCTGGCACCTACCCCCACTGAATATCGACGAAAATAACTTGAAAAAAGTCCAAATGTCATTTTACATTACGGTTCTTAGGGCCTAAATTATACGTATCAAGACGAACAACGGAGGAACCAATAAGGATACAAACTAACAAACCAACAGTGTGACACCAGTCGCACCCAGTCGGATACTACCCGATTGAAACACCAACCACTATGAAACCCTTAAGGAGGGAACCATGTCCACTACCTTCAAGAATTGCACCGCAGTCGTCCGTCACCACCTTCTCGAAGGGGAACTGTCCTACAAGGCAATTGCCAATGCCGCAAGGGAACACTTCCCTGATGCCAAGACCACGGACAAGTCCGTCGCAAGTATTGCCCGGGATATGAGAAAGGCGGGTCTTCTCGAAAAGAGGGAACCCAAGCGGAAGAACCCTGTCCAGATGGAACTGCCCCTCTAATCCGGAGGTCCTCTTCCACAGAAATCAAAGACATCCTGGCCAAGCTCGGGGCTGAACTGGAAACCGCGGGTGCCTGCAACAAACATTGAAAGACCCGCGGTTTTCTACTTTACAATTCAAACAAGACTCGATAATCTAAACCTACTAGCGGCGAACAGTCGCAACAACCCAAAGAAAGGAACTACCATGTCCACCCTCGAAAACAACACCATCGCCCAACTGGTTGAAATCCATGACGCCATCGAGGGCGTCGAACCCATCGGCAAGTGGAAAGGTCGCAAGGACCTGCTGATCGAGAAAGTCGCCGCTGCCATGAAGGCTGCCCGGGGCAACAAGACCATCCGGGAAGTCGCCGAGGCCCTTCTGATCGAAGTCGCCCACGAGAAAGACGGCAAGCCGATCGGGCATCCCTACGACTACGTCCTGGAACGTGTCCTGGAGGAATTCCCCGAGGCCAACACGACGGTCAAGTGCCTGCGTTGGTATAACACTAAGCTCAACTCGGACCCCAACGTCCGGATGCCTGTGCGCCCTCGCAAGAAGGTCATGAAGGCTGAGGCGCCTGCGATCAAAGAACCCAAGGAGGCCGAGCCTGTGATGGCTGACGCTGATCCCCTGGCATGACGCCGGGGGCCCTCCGGGGTGTTTCTGCACCCCGGAATACGACCCACCTTTCAACTAGGAGAAAATCTAATGCCCGTTAACCGTAAAGTCCAACTAGCCGAACGTAAGCGCCTTCGGACCTTGAACGACTACGTTGATATAACCCCCGAGATGTCCCTGGTCATTGGACAGGCCTGGGCTGAAGCCGAAAACAAAGACGACGGCTCAGGCCAGGTTTTCATTAACCTGGTGGACAGCTTATTTGACAAATTTGCCACCCAAACTTACTAACGGGAGACCTAACCATGACCTACAAGGAAGCCTGCGACAAGGCTATTGAACAGAGCGAGGGCTGTATCCAATATGTCCAAGCTCACCTCGTGCGCCGTAAGGACGGCAACGGGTTCGAAGTTGGAGGCTACTCGGTCTCTGACTGGCAATGTGGTGGCGCGGTCACCAGCTTTTATGACGGGAGGGAGCAATGACTGAGCTTATCCAAGTGAACCGCGAGCACCTTGACCAGCTGGCCTGGAAATACATGGACGAAATCCATGACCGGTGCGGGCATGAACCAATGAGCCTTGACGAGTTCTTCGTCCAGTATCCTCTCTACGAGGCCGACCGGATAATGGGCGTCAGCATCCTGGCTCTTTACCCTGAGTACGGGGGTGAATGTGAGCCGGAAGGATGATCTGGCCCGACTGAAGGCCCAGGAAGACTGGGGCAAGTGGAATACTGCCCCAGTCGCCAACAAGATTTATGGCAAGCCGCACTGGCTGTGGGACTATGTTGCCCTGGCCGCCGGGTTTGGTTTGCTTGGACTGAAACTGTATTGGATATGGAGTATGTTCCAATGACCCTGAGTGAGCTTATCGACCAGCTAACTTCCATCGCCGAGGATCACGGGGACGATGACCCTGAAGTGATCGTGGCCTACCAGCCGAACTGG
>CAYOHT010000007.1:0-19561 GCA_964403815.1 uncultured Cocleimonas sp. | reverse complement strand
GCGATGCTAGGAGGGTACCTTAAATGCTGGTAGCGCGATGCTAGGAGGGTACCTTGAATGCTGGCGGCGCAGTTTTTAGTGCGGATTTTATGCAATATGTCCAGCACCTACAACAAATCTAGAATAGAGGTTCACACTGTTCGCATCATGCGATAAGATAGAACTATACCGCGAAGAAAGGAAACAACCATGTCCGCACCAACCATCGAAATTCACGGAATGTTTGGAAAGCCCAAGCGATACACCCGCGAACAATATGCCACCGAATGGGTCAGCCACTGTGGGCAACTGTTCAATGTGACTGTCACCCGCGAAGACCATACCACCGTCCAGGGTATTACCGACACCATCAAAGAAATGGCCGGTCGCCGCTGGGATGAAATCTATGAGCGGGAGAACAGCCATGTCTGAACTGACCCACGTTTGGCTCTACGGAGGAGCCACCAGCGAAGATGTCTATGCCGCCCTGGATGACAAGCCAAGCGACTACATCAACCTCGAAACCATGGCCTCGCCTCAGTGCTGGCGAGTAGCCTCCGAGTATTCCGAGACCGTGGTCCGGGATATTGCTGCGAAGATGTTCGAGCAACTGGTCGAATACTATTGGGAAGGTGATGAACCGAGCTTGTTCCCGCCGTCTCTCGACAACCTCCAGAAAGTCGTAGCCTCCAAAGTCTGCGAGCCTCTGGAAGGTCAGACTGGGCCACTCGAAGTGGTCGAGGTAACCACAATCACCTACTATGAGGAAACCGACATCGAACAGAAGGAACCCCTGATGTTCATTGTCGTCCAGAAGCGTCCGGTATGGCAATGCATCGATCTGACTACCGCCTTTCGCCGTGACGACACAGACCGAGCGTAAGCGCCCGGGGGTAATTAGAAACTACAAGGAAACCGTGCATGACAAAAGCTGCGAATATCATACTTTTCGGGTTGCTGGTTCTACTGCTCATCAACGGAGCACGATTGACCTTCTTCCCGAACAGTGCCTGCAACCTGGTGTGGAGCAATCAGATGCCTACCATCCGCGAAAGTGTGATGGAATTCCACGCTGAACAAGCGGAGCGCCTTAACGATGGCACTGAATAGAGCAGCGGTCGTGGGCATGGTCCGCGATCTTATGACCCGACACACTGATCTGGATTGGACTTGTGCTGTCCAGTCAGTGGCAATGGAGATTGGCTGGAATGAGCAGGAGTTGCTTGAAGACCTAGCCGAAGAATTTTCAGGGCGCAACCCTGTATACGAAGGAGAATAACCATGACCCGTGACCTCAATGACCTCAAGCGCACCATCGCCGGGCTTCTTGAAACCGAAGGCAGAACGGAAGCTGAAGTAAAGGCCTTCCAGCGAAAAGCCGCGAAGATGATGCATGAACTGGGCCTCACCGAAGATGAAGTCCGCGCCAAGGACCCGGATATGTTCCAGTCCGAAACGGTCATCACCCGCTTCGATTGGATTGTCGCCCAACTGACGGTGAATGCCATCAAAGGCCTGACAGGCACTCAAGCCTGGTATCGAATCCTGCCCACATCAACAGGCAAGCGCTCTGATCGGAAGGTCGTCTATTTCGCTGGATACCGGAGCGACGTCGACCAGGCAACCTGGCTGTTCAGCCATATCCTGAGTGAGGCCAAGAACGGGGCCCGGGGTATTTCTGTGACGAAGGAACGGAACTCCTATCTCGTCGGGTTCGCAGCCGCTGTCCAGGCGAAAATCCACGCACTTGCTGCCTCTCTGGCCGAAGTGCGTGAGGAGGTCACTGGCTCCTCAGGCATGGACTTGGTGCTCCTCGAAAAGGAGCGGGTTGTGCTTGCCTTCCTGGAGACGATTGCTCCTGGCCTCACCACGGGCCGCTGGAAGGGCACCTCTGTGAAGAACAGCGCAGCCGCTCAGGCAGGAGCCCGCGATGGAAAGAACATATCCTTGGGCCAGGGTGTTTCGCAGGGAGCACAAGCCCTTCCAAGTTCATAGACTTCCAGCCACGTGTAGTTGGATGGGACTGTTGGGAAGGCGACCAAGAGAGCCTCGCGCTCCAGCGCTGGGTTCTCCCTTTACAGCACGTCGACTTTTAGCGGCATAGTCAAAAACTTCCGCGCAGTCAAGGGGTAGTCGCACCAGTTATCGTTTGTTTTTAAGCACTTAGGCGTCCTTTTGACTTTTGACTACAACTTTTAACGAAAAATAATGTATGCAAGGATATAAGGGATATACATACCTACTATTACGTTACGTAAAAAAGGTTTCGAAAGCACGCAGTCAAAGTCAAAATGAGCCCTTTTTGCTTTGTTTACAATCACTTAAGCGTCGACTGCGCGCAGTCACTGGCAAAGTCGTTTCTAGTCTCCCACCTAAGCCTCACCCCTTTGATTAGCCTCCGCCGCTTCTATCCTGTGCGCTCTACTCCGTGACTAGGCAGATCGCCTAGCGTTTGTCACCGCTAAGACGCGATTAGAGCAGAAGCTCAACAACCGTCATCGGGGCAGTAGCCCATCCGTCAAAAACACCGCCCGCCGGGCTGTTTCCGCACTAGCATTCAAGGATTACCTTGGTCGGTGCCCATTCTAAACTTACTGGTTTACCGCTCAACAGAAACGCGATATTCTACTTACAGTAGCCACGGAAAAGGAACGCCACCACCATGTCCACACCCACGGCAACGAAGCCCGCAGAACGCAGTCCTGTGGAGGTGACACGCACACGAGGTCCCAGGCTTTCTGATGCCCCGCTACATCGCGGAGACACTCTGGGCCAAATCCTCAAAGACTTTGAAGTCTATGAGCCCAGTGACGCCGGAACCATGATCTGGTTGCTCGGCAAACTGGGTTATGAGCCGGCGTTCGATTTCATGACCCGCGAGTATCGCCAACTCGAGGCGCTCGCACGGTCGACCAAGGAACCAGAGCCAACCGTCCCGCATCATTACATGGCCAGCCTCTACGGCGGCGGCTCGGGTGGGATTTATGTCTCACTGGACAAGGCAGCCGCCCGACAGGTATCGGCCTGGGTCTGCGGAAACTCACAATCGTAGCGGAGGAGAACTGATGCCCGGCCTTGTCAACAAACTGCCTACCTTGGACTTTGTCCTTCTCTACCAGCCGATTGAAACTTGCCTGAAGCCAAGGCCTACATCGACATGATCGCAAGGAATGGCCTCATGTATCACTTCGACGACGGGCCAGAGGATATTATTTGGTCGATGCCGGCGGAGGAGTGCCCCACCGCGGAGGATGTCATTGAGATGCGCAAGCGGCAGGATGAGGTCTATTACTACTGGACCAACGCTGACGACTGCCCTATCGGGTATGCTCTGACCTGTCTCCGCAAACATAGTCTGCTTGAAGGAGAAACGACATGACCCCTGAACGGTTCACTCAACGCGCGCGCGCCTTGACGGGCTGCGCCGCGGGTGTCTTGACTGGCGTTCTTGACGTTCTAGCCGCGCTTGAGGAAGCCTCAGGTCGGTCGGTCGCATCCCTTCGACATGGACAAAGACACAATGGACGGAGCGATCCGTCTCAGAGCCAATGACCTCTCGGCGGCAAAGCTGGATGGGGTGGCACAGCAACTCGGAATGGGAGAAATGACATGACCAAATCACCAGTATCACTCGCAGCGCGGGCTCGCAACGTGGCGTTCATGTGTCTTGGGATGGCAGCTGAGAGCGAGAAGGCGGGACAACGTGCTGAAGCCAGCCGGTGGAGAACCAAATCAGCCGAATGCTTCCGCATCGCCGCCGGCCACAAAGTTGAGAACCAATCTCTCGGCGCCAATGTGATCCGCCTCTTTGGATAAAGAAGGGCCCCGGGGTATTTCTACCGCGGGGCCCAAAACCAGGGAGACATCTCAGGGTTTGCGGACACATGGAGGTCCCTGGTATATTGTCAGGCTAGCGGGTCGACGTCACGCTTCACCAAGTCTTCAATCGTCTCGTCTGTCCTGTCTGTCCGGTCTGTGCGCTCACGGCGCCGTTCAGGTAGTTGCACGACAGCGGCACTTGTATCGTTTATATCGTCGGCCTCGTCCCATTCGGACCCTAGAACTGCTTCCTCAGCTTGTTGGATATACTCAAGGGACATTTCGCGATTATAGATTGCGGCCTTCATCTTTGGGGCTCGCGCAGTCTCGCGGTCCTTTAGGTTCTTCAGAACGGCTTGGAGGCCTTCTGTCTTATCCCTGTCCTTCGGTTCAGCCAAAGCCCACAGGGTCAGGCGACCGCGATGAGTGTGGGACTGCTTCTTGGAGTTGTAGGCTGGAACAGTATTGTTCAAGAACTTGCGGGCATGGCTCCGGGTATTCCTCATCTGCATCTTCTCAGGCAGAGCCTCAACCAAGTCTTGTTCAGCCACATATTGTCCATGGAAAGGAGGCAGACCGCTCTGATAGAGATGCAACCATTGAGCGTCGTAGTCTGTCCTGGCGGCCTCACGCATCTCGGCCTTAGAACTGGTCGACGGCGCTCGGCCTTTGCCATTGAAGTTCCCGATGTCCCGCTTCTGGAGATAATCCCAGATGATAGCGTCCCCGCCCTCTTTCTCGGCCCAGTCGAACAAACGCTTGTAGTATTCATCTCGTTTGGGGAAAGCCTCAGAGATGGCAATTGCGTACCTGCGATCATCGTCTTCAACAGGCAGGGCGTCGTCGTGGTTTGTGAAGGCCAGGATGATACAGGTGTTGGTGACACGCTGCGCAGGCTGGTATTTCTCGTTGATCTCAATGATTGGGTCTGTGACCATTGGCTTCAGGTGGTTCATGAGGTCCACACGACCTCGCACCATCAGTTCCTCGATAACGACCAGCTTGACATTTCGTGCCCAACCGTTGAACTGTGATTGAATGGATGCGTTCATAGGCCGCCCGGTATTGTGCGGTCCGAAGATACGTTCCATCACTTGACCGATGAAGGATTTGCCTGTGCCCTGCTTGCCTTTGATGACAAGGGCGAAGTTGGGTTTCTCGGCAGGGTTTTGAACACACCATGCAAGGAAGTTCATAACCATATTCCGTTCCATTACATCCTCAAACATGTATTCCATGTGTTCGAGGAAAATGGATGGGTCGCCTTCTTGAGGCACAAGGTCAGAGGGCCGCCAAGTATTATATGTGGCTCCCACGAATTCAGGTTGCTCAGGCAGGAAGTCCATCTTGTCGAACTTCCGCATCGAGCGCTTGGCTCCGAAGATTTCCGTTGAGATGCTTCCCTTGCCTTCCAGCATATAGTTGAACATACTGTCAAAGGACTTGGTGTCAAACATCATGCCATCGCGACGGCGATAGAACATCTTGGCCTGTGCGATCCAAACCCATTCGTCCATGATGCCAGCGTAACGTTCTTCCTGCTCACCCTGAAGAGGAGCTGGGCCATACTCTCCCTCGTCGTCTGGCATGTCTGGGTCCCCAAAGTCATGCTCCGGGGTATCTCCACCAGGGGGCACGACGCTGGCATAGTTGAAAGCGTTCTCAACCACCTTGCCAAGTTCTTCCTCAGACCAGGGAGGTTGACAACGCGCATTCCAGTGCTCGAGCATAAGTTCTAGGGTCTTGTCCTTAGACAAGCCCTTCTCACGTAGCACACATGCGAGGAAGAAGGTTGTGGTGTTACCCTTTTGACCTTCAATAGCAATCTTGGCGTCGTGCTTGAGGTGCTCAGTCGCCCAATCAATGTATTGCGGCTGATCCTGGTCAACGACGGCTTCTTGCTGGTGTTCCCGATCGTCACGACGACCAGCTAGATGTTTGATCCACTCGGGAAGTTTTGCAACCGGTATCTGGCTGCTCTCTACCCAGTTATATAGACCGACATCAGTTTGAGAGCCAGGAGCCAGCACGTAACCGCCTGCGCCGCCCGAACCCCGAGTATCAACGCCAGGGCCGACTTGTTCAACGGTTGTGCGAGCATCACCGGCATAATACAGATGAGTCCCGCCAGAGGGAGTAGTAGCGCAAAGAGTGTGGGGAAGCTCCCCATAATTAAGCTCCAATTCGTCAAGAGTGGCTTGGCCATTCTTTCCGTGCTTCATGTCCACGTCAATGACTGTGAGGCCAGAGGGACCAGTCGCTATTCCAATGTTATCTTCCGGCCAGGCTTTCCACCAACCTTGGATAGTCTTTTCGTCAGTGGTGGCGTATGTGCCCCACTTAACCCTCGGCTTGTTTGTCGTCCCCTCTCGAATAGGAAAGACATGCCAACCTTTGCTGGCGTATTGCAAGGCGAGGGAGAGTTTGGGTGAACCCATTATAGCTCTCCTCCATGTTCCGCTTGACCAGGATATACTGTTTGTAAATCACAGGAAACCATTTTAATGCAAGAGCTTAAACAATGTCGGTTTACCACATCATAATCTCGCGCACACGCGTGAAGCTTCTACACTAGTGCCCCGGGGCTGTTTATAGGTTTCCTATCTGAACCGACTTGTCTACAGTGAAATGGTTGAACACTTTGGCAAAATGAGGAGCCTAACCATGACGTCATCCACACCTCCTGGTCTGCTCGAGCAGATCGCCCTCGATATGAAGCGTCAGGCTGATGCTTTGGAGGGCATCCTCGAAGCAATCACCAACTTCAAGTTCGAGCAGGTCGGAAGCATCGCAGTGGCCGGCGTCACCACCCCGGAGGACGACGATGCCGGAACCGACGATCAAGCTCCCACCGAAGAAGCCACCACACAAGAAGCGGAGCAAGAGATCGCGGAAGCCCCGGAAGAAACCGCTGAGCCTGAGCCCGAGCCCGAGCCCGAAGAAGCTGGCGACACGGACGAGCCGGCGGAAACAGAAGCAGCTGGAGAAGATGGCGACGAGGGCGACCCCCTCGGTGATGGAGACGCTGCTGCGGACGACGATCCCTACCAGCTCCCCGAAAAGATGACCAACGACACTCTCCGCGGCTTTGCCCGTGACCTGATGGAAAAAGAAGGCAAGGCGGCGGTTTTCGAGGTCCTGGCGGAAGTCGGAACGGGTTACAAGGCGGTGGGCGAGGTGCCGAAGGACGACCTGCAGGAAGCTCACGAGAAGATGGTGGAACGCCTTCGTGGCTAGGCCGGCGTGAACTCGCTGAGCTAAGGCAAAAAGCCCACCAGTCTTTTGATCGCATCTGGAAACGGAAGCTCATGACACGTCGGGAAGCCTATCATTGGCTCTCACATGTCATGGGCGTCCCAGAGGAGCAAGCTCACATGTCCAGTATGAAGTCAAGAGAACGCCTAACCCAAGTCGTTGCCATTTGTGACGGCCTATTGGGTCCCGTAATCGACGAGGATTTTCAATCCCCGCCACCGGAGATACCAACCAGCCGAGGGCTAGTCCCCAGCACTTTCATCAAGGAACCAACTATGTCTCGATACCAAGTAGATATTGCCCCAGTCGACCAAGAGAATGCAGCAACGCTGGTCGTCCATCATCTCGCTCTCGCCATGGGCTATTTCCAGGCGCTACCCACCGGCGATGAACGCGAGGCCCTGGCTGACAAGATCGCTGAGCGGTTCCAAGGGTTCAATATCGAGAACCGTATCGCCACCAGTTTCGCAGACACCATCTGTGGGGAATACGAGGCATTGGATGACTGACCAGCCGAAAACCTTTCCCCGCGCTGTTTCATATGGCTTGAGCCGCATGTTCCGTGTGATGCACGTGAACGTGGGGGCCTACCATATCGAGCAGAAGGTGGCCCGCGCTACCGAGACAGAGCCCGCCAAGTGGCAGTGTCTCGCCATCAGCAATCATTTCGATGCCAGCGAGGCTTTGGGGGTTATGCACGAAGCTCAAATGTCGTATGCTGTTGAGATACGTGCACGCCAAGAGGCGATCAAAAGAGGAGTTCCCAATGGACCTGATGCTTGACCTGGAGACGCTCGACACAAAACCGGGCGCAACTGTGCTGGCAATTGGTGCCGTGCTGTTTGACAGGGCTACAACCCAATGCTGCGGCCAGGGCATGTTCTACATGGAAGTGAACATTGCCAGCCAGCTTCCGTTTCACGCTACTGTTTCGGCGGACACCATGGACTGGTGGCAGAAGACCGATCCCGAGTGGATCGAAGAAGTCATGAGCACCAAGTATCAGGATGAAAAGACCCATCCGATCGGTGAAGTGTTGGACGCTCTAGACAAGTGGATGCAATACCACTACGAGCGCGAGGGCTTTGAACTGAACACCGTCTGGTGTCAGGGACAGGACTTCGACTTCCCAATCCTCGCAGAACTTTACCGGCGCGTGCGTGAAGGCAAGGCGAATGATACCCCGCCGTGGCCTTTCTGGGTCCAACGGGATACGCGAACCGCCTATGATGTGGCCCAGTTCGATACCGACAAAGTAGAACGGACGGACAAGAAACACAACGCCCTGGCTAACTGCCATCACCAGATCAAATGTCTCTGGTGGGCGCTGAACAACTTCCGCCTCTATAGCCAGTTGAAGCCTGCAGAAATCGAGCGCCTGGCGATGTTGGCAGAAGAGGCTGGTGAAATCACCCAAATCGTCGGCAAAGTTCTCCGTCATGGCTACGAGAGCTTTCATCCTGACAACCCGTCCGTCACCAATCGGTCTCTGCTGGAAAACGAGATTGCAGACCTGCATGCTGTTCAGCTGATGATGGAAGAACGTGGGGACATCAAAGACCTGAGCCCTCAAGCCTCGGACGCCGTCGGGCATGCAATGGAGAAGAAACTCAAGTTTGTCCATCACCAGCACACCAGCCCGAAAATCCCGCGGACACCCGATGCAAAGGCTTGAAGACCTATACGTTTGCGAGGCATGTCGCCAGCACGATAGCGAAGTGGGAGCCCTATGCGAGGGCTGCAACTGCTGCCAGGAGTGCTGCAATTGCACGGAGACGGATTGTGACTGTGCTGCCTGCATAGAACGGAGAGAAGCCAATGAGTAAGTTCAAGCCCTTATTGGCTTACACTGTCAAAGACACGGGGAAGCTGGAGTTTCCTGTGCTGGCTTCGCCAAAGCTGGATGGCATTCGTTGCTTGATCCGCGACGACCAGCCTGTGTCTCGGTCACTCAAGCCCATTCCCAACCACTACATTCGGGACGAGTTGGCATTCTATCCTGATTTTGACGGTGAACTACTGGTCGGCGATCCCACCGACCCGTCAGCATTCAACAAGTCCACCAGTGGCATCATGTCACATAGCGGCAACCCTGATTTCACGTTTTGGGTCTTTGACTGGATTGAGCCCGGGACGTTGCACCTACCCTTTCATTCGCGGCTCGAGATTGCCAAGTCCATGCTCAAGACGGCAGGCGAACGGTATTACCGGGCAGAGATTGTGCCGCACACTCTGGTGGACAATCACGAGGACTTGATGAAGCTGGAAGCGCACTATGTCGCCCTCGGTTATGAAGGCGTTATGGTTCGCAGTCCTAGCGGCCTTTACAAGTTCGGCCGCTCTACGGAGCGCCAGGGCTTCCTCGGCAAGGTCAAGCGGTTCGAAGACACCGAGGGGACTATCATAGGCTTCGAAGAACTCATGCACAATGAGAACGAGGCAGAAATCAATGAATTGGGTTACCAAGAGCGGTCCAGTGCACAAGCGGGCCAAGTTCCTGGGAATACCCTTGGGGCGCTAGAGGTTTCGCACCCGGATTGGGAAGAAACGTTTGGCATCGGGACGGGTTTCACAGCGAATGAAAGGTTTACGCTATGGCAAAATCGCGACAGACTGAAAGGATGCAGCGTAAAATTCAAACACCAGCCGAGCGGCGCAAAGGACAAGCCCCGCTTCCCAGTGTATCTCGGCCTGAGGAAGGACTGACAATGCAGGACCTGTTCGCGCTCGAGCCTGTCGAGCTTTCCGATACCGTCTACTCTGAGACCACGGCGAACCTGGACGAGGCTCATCGCACCAATGACATCTATTGGGCCGCTGAACTCTATATCGAGGCGTTCATCCTGCTTCGTGACCAGGGTATGGTGACCGACGACAACAAAATTAGCATTAGGAAATACGAGCAGCTTCTGCTGGCGTGTCACCTCGATGCTCAAGTGCCAAGCGAGGACAATGAATGATTATTCTGCCGGGAACACCGCTCACGCAATACATCAAGGGGGTTGAACTCAATGGTGAGGGCATCAACGCGACCTTCATTGATATGGAAAACGGTCGTGTCCAATACTGGCATGGCGGTGAACAGGTTGAAGGCGTCGGTCGGGTCCGCATCCTGTTGGAAAGCAAAACCAAGAAGCTGACCCTTGACCCGGCCCGGGCAGTTGAGCTGGACAAGCTCCTGGAGATGGCCAAGCAAGACCTTGCTCTGATGCAGGGCGAAGAACATGAGCAGGTCTATCAGGAACTGAAAGCGTTCCTGGCCAGCAAAGTGGATCACGAACGCGAAAGGTAACTCATCATGGCATACCACGCCAAGCTGAGCGCCTCTGGATCAAAGCAATGGATCAACTGTCCAGAGTCCATTGCTGCAGAGGCACTTAACCCCAACCCACGGAGCTCATCAATTTTCGCCATGGAAGGAACGGCAGCGCACCTGCTTTGTGAGCTTTATGCTCGCGAAGGTCTGCACCCTGAAGAATTCTTGGGCGATACTATTGTCATTTGGAATGACGATGCTGTCCTTGAGAAGGACCTCGGCAAGTTGCGGGAAGCTGTTCGCAAGGGCAAAGTCAAGTCCCGCAAGCCTCTTGACCCAGATGCCAAGATTGAGGCAGAGTTCCCCGTCGATCAGGATATGGTGGATGCCGTCAAGTATTTCGTGGCAGCAGTAGAGGCTTCTCGTGCTCGTCTGGACCCGCGTGGGCGCGAGGAGCGTTCCGAGGAATGGCTGGGCGAACTCGAGAAAGTCCATCCTTTGCTCGGCGGCACTGCTGACTACATAGGGGTGGAAGCATTCGGGTGGGCTGAACTGGTCGATTACAAGCACGGGCGGGGTGTTCTCGTCGAGGTCCGTGACAATACTCAGCTGAAGATTTACGGGCTGGGCGTCCTGTTGGAATTCCCGGATTGTGAAGGCGTTCGCATGACGATCGTCCAGCCTCGCAAAGAACACGAAGACGGGCCCATTCGGTCTATCGAGTATACCCGTGAAGAACTGATGGACTTCAAGGACGAGGTTCTGATTCCCGCGGCTGAAGCAACTCAGCAAGCCAATGCCGGCCGTCGTGCTGGTGACTGGTGCACCTTCTGTAATGCAAAGGCATTCATCGACGAGAATGGGGTGTTCCAGGAATGCCAAGCGCTGGTTGACGCCATGCAAGAAAGCGCCCAATTTGACTTCGAGGACGAGCCGCCTGAAGCGGGCCTCCCCCTGCCGACCAAGACAGGCGAGCTTGCTGAGCGGGCCAAGTGGCTTGGGACATTCGACAAGTATGTGAAGGCCATCGAAGGCGCAATCCAGCGTGAGCTTCTCGCCGGCCGGCCAGTCGAAGGCAAGAAGCTGGTTCGCAAGCGTGCCAACCGTGCATTCGGGGTTTACACCGAGGATATTGATGAGTTGACGGATGCTGATGACAGCTACTGGGATGGCATGTCCGAAGGCGATGTGGTTGCTATCATGGAAAGCGAACTCGGGCTTCCTCGTGAGAAGTGCTATCAGCCTGGAAAACTGAAGTCCCCGGCTCAGTTTGAAAAGATGGGTAAGGAAGTGAAGAAGCTTGTGGGTGAGATGGCCTACAAGCCGGAGGGCGGCTTGACAGTCGCCGACGAGGATGACCCAAGACCGGCCGTCGAAGTCGCTCAGGCGGGCGCGTCGGACTTCCCTGACGACTTGGAGTAAGCATATGTCGAGCAAGCGCACGGTGTTATTCATCAGCGATAGCGCCTACCTTCTGGAAGGCTATCGCCACACGGCCAAGCATATCCGCGGACGCGTGGTCAACGGTGGCTGGACCATGTATATCGTCAAGGAGGACAAGCTCTGCTGGGTTGTATTCTCCGCCGAGAACCGCAACCAATGCGTTGGCGCCAACGAGATTACCAAGTTCAATCCTTTGATGGCTGATTTCGTGGAAGTTCCCGAAACCGTGACGGGGGACTACAATGTCATCATTGAATGGGCTCGTGCCCGAAAGAAACCCCATGACACAGACAACAGGAATTGACTTCCGGCAACTTGCACGGGATTATGACGCCAGGCCGTTCAGTGGGTGTGACAAACCGACCGTCGTGCTGCTTCCGCACCCTGAAGGCGGCTTTGATGTCCAGCATTGCTATCCCAGCCTTACTGAGACGTCGAAACTGGCTCGGCGGCTTCGGCGCTTGCCACTGCTCGAGGCTTTCTACCTGAACCACGCCAGGCCAGACATGACGACGATGGAAGACCTGGACCGTAATGAGTTTCTGGGCTACTCGCTGTCAGAAGTCATTGACATCATACGCCAGCACCGGAGAAAGGAAGCCAATGAAGGAAGTTCTTAACACCATCGAGGCGCTCGCCAATTCCGCGGCTATTGCAATGCTGGTGATCTGCGCAGGCATCGTGGTTTATATCAAGTGGAGGCACAAGGATGGTTCCGGATAACGACCCAGCCGAACTGCTGGCGCTGGCAAAGGTTGTGCAAGCAAAAGTTGATGAGGCATGCCCAGATCAGGACCCGCTCAAGATGCGAGCGATTGCTCTGTTGGTCGGCGAAGCCTATCTTCAAGCAGCCGCATTGGACAAGACCATTGCCGAACATTACCGGCGCCCGCCACTTAAATAAACAGTTCCCCGCCGAGTGTTATCGGGGTAACATAATCGAGCAGTCCATCCTGGACCGCTACATAACAGCCATCCCATTAAGGTTTTGGGATATTCAGAAGTCAAGGAGACAAAGATGGCTGAACGTTTGAAGGTGGTAACGCCGCCCTTCCGTGTGAGCTTCCCCGCAGTTTTCGAAGCGTCGTCCTACCAGGGCGGTGATCCGAAGTATTCCGTGGTGATGCTCTTCTACCCCGACAAGTTCACCGACGCCGACAAGAAGGCCTGGAAGGCCATGCAGGCGATCGCGGATGCGGCTTCCAAGGACAAGTTCAAGAAGCTCATCAAGGACCTGCCGGGCAACTTCAAGAGGCCTCTGCGCGATGGCGCAGAAAAGGCCCACCTCGACGGCTACGGCGAGGGGATGATGTTCGGGACGGCTTCGTCCAAGCAGCGTCCGGGTCTGGTGGACCGCAACAAGCAGCCCATCCTCACCGAAGAGGAGTTCTACCCCGGTTGCTGGGCGCGTGCCACCGTCACTGCCTATTCCTATGACAACGTCGGCAAAGGCGTGGCCTTCGGTCTGCACAACCTGCAGAAGCTGGGCGACGACGAGAACTTCACTGGCCGTGTGGCTGCTGAAGACGACTTCGGGGATGATGCAGACGAGGTTTGGGAAGGCGCTGACATCGCCCCCGAGGACGACCCGACGGCATAACCCGAGGGACCCCGCTCACCGACCCACCCTACCTCGGGTGAAGGGGAGGCCAGTGGTGCAAACCGCTGGCCTTTTCTATTGCTTTGAAGGTTTCACTTCATCGTGTCACACAGTATTCTAATCATATCAACCGCGTCTGAAGAAAGGAACAAGACGATGAAACTGCAAGGCACCATGAGCAAGTTGCTCAACCAAGTTTTCTCGCAAGTCGATGGCGTCGTGTGGGACCTCATGTCCAATACGACCGGCATCCAACGCGACGACGGCATCTATACTCTGGCCAATGACGGCTCCATTGAGCTGAACCCGCTCGACGCCATGTCGATGGCAATCCCGGCCTTCAGCCAGTTGACGCCCACCGACCAGGTGAAACGTGGCGACGTCCTGATGAATGGTGGCAAGCCGTCTGGCTGGATCACCGAAGTCAAGGCGCCGAAGGACAAACCGGTCTCCCTGAAGGCTCTGTCCTTCCAGGGGCATGAGACCACGTTCCGTCCCAAAGCCGTCAAGATGCTCGGGATGAATGGCGTGACCGTTGTCCGCTCCCCGTTGAACTTCAATCCAACCCAGAGCGGCGAGCAGGCGGCATCGGGCTTTGACTTCACGTCCATGCTTCCGCTTTTGCTCCTGGGCGACAAGGGCGGCTCCGGCATCGATGTCAAGACCATCGCCACGATGTCCATGATGTCCATGATGGGCCCGGGCGGTGGCGCGATGAACCCGATGATGCTGGCGCTCCTGCTGGGTGACAACGGGGGTTTTCAGAAGCGGTAACGCCAAAGGGCCGGCTCGTCTTCCCCTCGCTTTTCAGTGAGGACGAAGACGGGTCGGACGTTACCTGCGACACCTGTCATGGTGACGGAGAAATCATGCAAGGCGTGCTTCTCCCGTGTGGCTATTCCGAGCAGATGGGACCCTGTCCTGATTGTGACGGAACTGGACGCATCACTCTGACGGAGCCCACTCTCACCAAAATTCGCGACGCCACGGTGAAGCGGAGCACCAAGTATGACCATGCTCAGGGTCTCCGGGCGATCCTGGAAGGCGAGGAGGTATTTGGTGCAAAGACCTGGGACTACCTGAAAGAACTGACTACCAAGGGCGCTGGTTGCTTCGACACCCACGAAGTCAACTTCCCGCAGTCGACTGAACTGCAGGCAACTGACGACGACCGCGCTAATTTCGGGGTCATGGAGCCTGCTGCACGTGTGTTTCCGTTCTCCACGACGATCGTGGGCAACAGTTATCGGGACAGTGTTCAGGTGTCGGCTCTGCGGAACAAAAACCCTGGCAATCGCGTTCTGCTGGTTCCTGAGCCCGCAAATCCCCACGATCAATACGCCCTCGCGGTTGTCGTGGCGAAAGGCATCCCTCAGAACCGGTTCGTGTGGACCCATGTTGGCTATGTGCCGAGGACAGAAGCCAAGAGCCTCGCAAAGATTTGGCCCCGCTTCCGGGGACGTCTATTGGTCGGTGAAGGCCGTCTTATTGGGCATCCTCGCGATGACAAAAACCCCAAGATCATGATCGAAGGGTCCTTCCGTAACTACTTCACGGATTGAACAAGATTGGTTTACGCCGAGACTTCCTCGGCGTAGACTATAAGAGCTGCCTCTCATACGGTAACTGCTGTTCTGCAGGACAGTCATGACCAGCACAAGCCTTCGGGTTATATGTTAGACTGGTTGAGTTTCTTGGGAGGCGGCGCTTTTAGACTACCCGCCGGGCTCAGCCTCCATGCGTGCCCGGGTCAAATAAGCAGGGACAGGACTAACCTCCTGCGGTCTCTGCGGGAAGGGCCGCCATAAGGTTTATGGCGCCTGGCTCCGCCGGCGGGTAATCTAAGAGCGCAGACGGGTTTCTCCCCGTTGGACTTTCTTGCGCTCTGGGGGTCAGGTGTCGTGGACGTGGTGCACCTGGCCCCTTCTTTTACACGAGGTGCTCATGATAGACGTAACGTTGGACTTTGAAACGCGGTCTGCCTGCAACCTTCTGAAGGCCGGGGCTTACGCGTATTCAACGCATCCAACCACGGAAGTCATGTGCGCCTGCTGGCATTTTGCCGGAGACCCTATCGATAAAGTCTATGCTTGGCAACGCGGCTTTCCGCATCTCGGCATCGACCAGTCAGAATTCCCTCAAGAGTTGGCAGACCGTGTGGCTGCAGGAGAAATCTTAGAAGCCCATAACGCCTTCTTCGAATGGTGTATTTGGAACAACGTCTGGCGGAAGGTATACCCCGAGCTTCCTGAGTTGAAGCTTAACCAAATCAGATGCTCTGCAGCCAAAGCAGCAGCATTTGCCTTACCTCGAGCACTCGACAAAGCCATCAACGCTCTTGGCCTTCTACAGAAGAAGGACATGGACGGCTCCGCGATTATGAAGAAGCTGGCCAAGCCTTTAGCTGGTAGAGCCCGGGCTGCAAGAGTGAAGGTTCTCAAAGCTGAGGGTTATGATCCCAAGCCTGACGAAGTCCTCTGGTATGAAGACCGTGACGACATTCTCCGCAACACGGTTTACTGCCAGCAAGACGTTCGAGCAGAGCACGGGCTGTCTTCTGTATTGCGGGACCTAACGCCCAGAGAGCTCGAGTTCTGGCAAATGGACTTGCGGATGAACCTGCGAGGCATTACGTGTGACATCGAGCTGGTGCACATAGCCATCGAACTTGCCGAAGCCGAGGCAGACCGCCTGAACAGCGAGTTGAGAGACCTCACGGACGGCTATGTCCAGAAGACAACAGGCCGGATCAAATTCAAACAATGGATGGCTGACAATGGTTCTCCAATTCCTAACACCCAGGGCACAACTCTGGATATTCTACTAGGGCACGACCCAGACGACGAAGAAGCGGCAGCAGAGCTAAGGGCTGAACTTCGGGGGATTACCCTAAGTGACTCCACCCGCCGGGCTTGTGAGATTGTGCGGGACGGTAACCGATCGTCCCTGGCCAAATACAAGCAGATGCTTATCCAGCTCTCTGAAGGCAATCGTCTGCGGGACATGATGCTCTATTGTGGAGCTTCGCGAACAGGTCGCTGGTCGGGCAAGGGTGTCCAACCGCACAACTTCATTCGCGGGTATTCTGAGATTATGGAGGAGGTCTGCAACGACATCCTCAATGCTGATCCTGAAGCACTGGTTATGCTTTATGGCGGATCAGTGCTGGAAATCTTGTCCAAAGCCACTCGAGGCGCTCTGATCGCATCGAAAGGCAAGAAGCTGATGGTGGCAGACTTTGCAGCCATTGAGGCGCGTGTTCTGCTCTGGCTTGCCAATGCGACCGAGGCTTTGCAGGTCTTCTATCGTGGCGAAGACATCTACTTGGATATGGCGACTTCCATCTTCGCATATCCTTGCACCAACAAAGACGACTTCCCATTCGAGCGCAAAGTTGGCAAGGCGGCAATTCTTGGCCTAGGCTACCAGATGGGTTGGGAGAAGTTTGAAGACGAATGCCGGAACAAGAACGGCATCACGGATCAAGAGCCCAAGTTCTTCAAAGACGTTGTGCGGGTTTACCGCAAAGAGCGCTTCCCTGAGGTGTCGTCCTTCTGGTATGACTTGGAAGAAGCCGCCATTCTAGCAGTGAAGAAATACGATCCCAAGACTATGAAGCGTGGGCCTGTCATAGAGTGCAGGAAGCTCAAGTGGTTCATGTGGGGCCAGTTCTTGCATATGGAACTGCCTTCAGGGCGCTTGCTGTCATACTTCCGCCCTGTCATTAAAGTCCGGGCGTCTATGCTATTCCCGGCAATCAATGAGCGTGGACATGAATGCACGGTAACCGTGAACGGACCGGCAAACATGACAGAAGCCCAGGGCCGTCGTAAGGCTCAGCGCTTGGCTAAGATCGCCAACAAGAAGCTCATACCAAATGGAGAGCCAAAGGTCTTCACCAATGAGACCTTGACCTTCATGCACGAGAACTCCAAGACGCGCCAGTGGGAACGCAAAGAGACCTATGGCGGAGAGCTTGTTGAGAACGCAACCCAAGCAACCGCTCGGGACTTGATGGCCGAGGCAATGCTCCGCGTCGACCAACATCCAGATTATGACCTGCTCTTGTCGGTCCACGATGAAGAAATCGCAGAGATAGACGAGGACAAGGTGCCTGATGAGAAGGCTGCCGTCAAAGAGTTTGAAAAGATGATGGAAGAACTACCGATCTGGGCAGAGGGCTGTCCAGTTGATGCCGAAGGCTGGATGGGCGTGAGGTATCGCAAGTGACTGTCGCCTACCTTAAATCTGGAGTGGCTCAGTGGCCATTGGTTGACCCGACTAAACCACGGTGGGACCACCAAGTCGAGGAGCTTGAGGAGCACGGGCTCAAGAAGGCTCGCGGCCTACTATGGGGCATGCGCACCGGCAAAAGCCGGGTGATCGTGGATAGCGCCAATGCTCTGCGAGACGGCAACCAAATCCGGGGCGGACTTGTCGTTGCTCCTAATGGTGTGCACATGAACTGGGTGCTGAAGCAAATCCCATTTCACTCGTGGCCTGGAATGTCTTGGTCGGCGGAATACTGGTCCTCCAACTTTGCCCGCGAATACCCTGATGAATGGCAAGCTCGATTTGATGCCTTGCTCAATTCCAATGCAGATATGCGCTGGTTCACAGTCAACTCCGAGAGCCTTATCATGCCTAAGGTTCAGGAAGCCATCAAGCAGTTTCTGTCGTCTGTACATGGGGAAGCAATCGCGATAGCCGACGAGAGCGTGGACTTCAGGTCGGCTGGCTCGAAGCGCACCCGGTTAGCCCGAGGACTGTTCAAAAAGCTGCCGTTCCGTCGTATCCTTGACGGCACAGCCTTGATGAACAGCCCTTTGCACGCGTTCAGCCAATTTGAACTACTGGAACCTGGAGCACTTGGCTTTAGGACCTTTGGAGACTTTAAGGCCTATCACTCTGTATGGAAACAGCAGAGGACGAAAAGTGGGCGATATTATCCTGCTCTTGACCGTTATACTAATCTGGAGACTTTGCGTGAGAATATTGGGGACTATGCGTCCGTGGTTCTCCGCGAGGATTGCGACGATATGCCGGAGCTTCTCCCGATTGAGGTGGCGGTGGAGATGTCCCAACCTCAGAAAGATGCCTATCTCGAACTCCTCGAGAAGTATCTCCTTGAATTCGAGAATGGAGCCGAGATTGACGCCCTCGAAGGCGGCAAGCGAGCCATCAAGTTCCACCAAATCGTTTCCGGTTTCGCCATCGATGACTTTGGGGACGTTCAGCCTATCGATAATGATCCGCCTCTCTTACAGGAACTCAGGAGACAAGTGAATGACACCCCCAAATTTATCGTCTGGTGCCGCTTCCGTGAGGATATACGCAGAGTGGCAAAAACGCTTCGGGAAGACTTGGGCCTTGAAATTGTGGAATACCACGGTGGAGTTAGCCAGGGCGATCGGGCAAGAGCCGTCGACCTCTTTAATGAGGACCCTGGAACGCGGGGTCTTGTCGGGCAACCACAAGCTGGCGGGCGAGGACTTGAGCTTCCCTGTGACGCTATCATCTGGTATTCCAGCACTTATGACGCTATTATACGCAACCAAGCGAATGAACGCGGAACCGTCATGGGCGGCCGATCTGTCTCTATTATCACCCTCGCAACGCCGGGAACTGTTCACGACGACATCATTGCTTCCGCCGAGGGGAAAATGCGTATCGGAGACTGGGTTTCCGGCACTGGATTGCGCGACAAACTAATAGAGTGGAAGGCAAATTTGAGCGCTGGCTAAAAGAGTTATTTTGCTGGCTTACATCTCTTCAGTCACAGCATATCTTCAATCTTGTTCGCTGAGAATATCAACCAGGCCACATGAGGAGCCACACAATGAAAACCATTCTGACCCTGGGCGCACTTGCCCCGATGATCGCCTTTGCCGCTGCCGATGCCAAGTCGGGCGGTGGTAGCACCAAGCCCGCCGACAAGGCCGAGGCCAAGGAAGAAAAGAAGCCCAAGCGCGGCATCGGCACCGTTGCGATGGAAGCGATCCTGAACGGCGCCTCCAATGAGGAAGCGTTGGCCGCGGTCCGCAAGGAATTCCCGGACGCCAACACCACGAAGGCCTCGATCAACTGGTATCGGAACAAGCTGCGCAAGGACGGCACCATCTGCACCGGCGGCGCCTGGAAGGGCAAGCCCGTGCCGAATGCCCGCGAGATGGCCAAGGCTGCCAAGGCCGCTGCCGAGGGCAAGGACG